>NZ_JACHTO010000014.1:0-43623 GCF_020135895.1 Campylobacter sp. 2457A
AAGTTTGAATTTATAGATTTTTTTGTTTGAGTAGGGTTTGAAATGGTTTTTTAGAAGGTTTTAGGGTTATGTTATCACACCTTAATATTCACACTTCTATGTTTAGTTTTAGTTCTAGAACTTAATTTACTAAGATGATTAGTATTAGAGTTGGAATTGTTATCATTAGAATTATCATTGCTATTAGAATTGTTATTTGTATTGTCATTATCTATTTTTACATTAAAAAGAATTTCTAATTCTTTTGCTAAATCAAATTTATTTTCAAGAAGTTTTTTTATGAGTTCATTTCTTATATTATCATCTTTATAAGTTTCTTTGTTTTTACTTTCTGCTTGGATGGGTTTGAAGGGTTTATCTTTTGTTTGATTAGTTTCATTGGTTTGTTGTGTTAAGTTAGAATTATTTTGTTGTGCTATTTGCGCCTTATATTTTTCTCCCATAGCGTCACTTTTAGCTTTCATTTCTAGCCATTGTTTTTTAAATTCTTCTATATCTGTATTTCCACTTAAAAGCTTTATTGTATTTACAAAATCAACTCCTATATCTCCAGTTATACTATAAGTAATAGGATTTTGCTGAATGAAATCTCTTAAACTTTGTATTTCATTTGCATTCATAGTTTTATCAAGTCCTAAAATTTTACCTTGTATGGTTACATCACCAACTAAAATTGAATAATTAGCTTCTGAAATTCTAGCATTTAAAAAAGCCATTAATGCACCACCTTTAGTTATACTTCCATCATTATTTGTATAAACATTTTGTCCTATATCAGTTTTTGCGGTATAAAAAATATTATCGATTTTAGGATCAATAAAATTTTTATTAGGATAAGTTTGAGTAGCGTTATGACTTTCATTAACGTATGGAGGTACAACTTTATAATAATCTTTAGCTTCATCTTGATTGAATGTTTTTGTAATTTCAAATGTATCGACGTCATAAACAAAAGCTACAGGCATACTTTGCAATTGTTCAAGTGTAAAAGAGTTTGATTTTGTATCTGGTGCAATTTGTGAAAAAAGCTTATAAGCATTTCCTATGGTTTTAGCAAAATCTACATTAACAAAAGTATTATTTATTCTTTTATAATATTCATTTGCAAAATTCTCCATACCCTTAGCATAGATCTTATAATCTTTAGGTATTCCTGCAGCTTCATTGAAATCACTGGTAAAAAAACCATCTTCATCTACACCATAACCTAGTATTTTATTAATAGCCTTAGATTTATCACTTACTAAATTTGAATTTGTTTCTTGGGTTTGTTTTAATGAGGTATTGTTTGAAATATTGTTATTTAAATTTGTATTGTTGTTTATTTCTTTATTATTATCTACTGAATCATTTGTTTTAGAATTCTTTTTAGAATTTAAAGTATTTGTATAGTGATTATAATTTGAATAAGAATTTATACTGTTTATCATTTTACTGCCTTTTGGTTGTAGTGGTAGATAATATTTTTATCATTTCTATATCATTTCTATATCATTTCTATATCGGTTAGAAATGATGAGAAGTTTATGTTATAGAAATAATGATGTATTTTTATAAATTTGTTTTTTTTAATAATTTTAAATTTTAAAATTATTTTTTAAATTCTTTTATCTATACCTTTTTCATTAAGTTTTTCCATAAGTTCTAAAATATCTACTCCATTTTCTTTTTGAACTTTTAAAAATTGTTCCCAAAAACTATTTTTTATTTCATCTTTATAAGTTTCTTTGTTTTTACTTTCTGCTTGGATGGGTTTAAAAGTTTTTATTTCTTGTTCTTGTGCAGTTTGCATTTCTTGCTGAATATCTTTTCTGCTTTGCTCGGCAATTTCACCAAATCTAGCTTCGTGTTTGGCTTGAAGATCTAACCATTTTTGTTTAAATTCTTCTACACTCATACTTGTGTGATAAATTTTTACATATTCTTTTTGTAAGTCTTCATCCATCCAATGCACCGAAGCTTTATTTTTTGCTTTAAAATCTTCAATTTCTTTAAAATCTTCTTGGCTTAATTCACCCTTTAAAATCTGATCTTGTATAGAGCCTTTAGCGATAGGAATTTCTTTTGTAAGTTCATCATAATAATCTTTGTAAGATTTTAGAAGTTCATCTAAATTTGCAACATTTGACTTTTTTTATCATTTGGAGTTTGAGCGGTATTTTTATCGCTCAGACTCCAGTCATTCGTTATACTTATTCCAAAAATACCCAAACTTGAATTAATGGTATTCATATTTTACCTCCTAGGATACCAACCGCCAAGAGTGCTTTTATATTTATTTGCCATTTTCTTGATTGTCATAATTATTATTTAGTATTTAATATCGACAAAATACAAATTTTTATTAATATCAATAAAATATAAAAATTAAATTTTATTGATACATTCTTTAAAGGTTTTTCCGCGTTCTATATAAGAACTAAATTGATCTAAACTAGCACAAGCTGGGCTTAAAAGAGCGACTTCATTTTTTTGAAGAACTTTTGAAATTTCTTCTACGGCTTTGCTTAATATTTCGCATTTGATTATTTTTATATTAGCATTTTTAGCATAATCAAGCATTTTTTTTGTGCTTATACCTATGGCATAAAGCGTAATGTCAAATTTTTTTATAAATTCAAATAAAGTGCTTAAATCCACACCCTTATCATCTCCGCCGATGATTAAATGGATTTTTTTATCCTTGTACCGATTTAGCGCCGCCATAACAGCACTTTCATTGGTCGCTTTTGTATCATTTACCCAAAGTCTTCCTTGGGTATCAAATAATTCTTCAAGTTTATTTTCTTCAAGGATAAATTGATTTAAAAGATCATAACTTAAGGTATCTAGTAAAATTTTTTCTATAGCTAAAGACATAACAGCATCAAGCAAAAAAGGACTTTTAAAAGAAATTTTATCTATATCAATAGCAAATTTACTTGCTAAATCTTTTTCATCTTCATAAGAAACAATATAGGCTTTAGTAGGGGTGTTCTCATAAATTTTTGGCAAAATTGCTATATCGCATTCATTCATTCTCTCTAAAACGCTGAGTTTATCTTTGACATAGTTTTCAAAATTTCCATGCCACGAAAGATGATCTGCGCTTATAGGTAAAAGAGCGTAAATTTCAGGTTTGGCAATATGGGTATAGTGAAGAGTAAAAGACGAGGTTTCAAGCACCCAAAGTTTAGCATGAGTATCAAGTTTGGCTAAAGGAGTTCCAATATTTCCTCCCATTATTGCGCCTACGTGTGATAATAAATGCGTTGTCATTTGCGTGGTTGTCGTTTTTCCATTTGTGCCACTAATCCAAACAGATCTTGGCATAGCATCATAAAAAAAGTCATATTCGCTTTGTAGATTTTTTGCTTTTTTTATTAATGCATGGTTTGGTGGAAAACCTGGGCTTGGAATTTCAAGATCGCTTAAATTTTCATCAAATTCTTTAGGATTTAAAAGATAATTACCTAATTCATCTTGAGTTGTATTTTTAAAATTATCATCATAAATATTAAAAACGCCAAATTTATCAGCAAGATTTTTTGCTATAGCCTGTGTTGTTTTTCCATATCCAAAAAGAGAAATTTTCATCAGCGTAACTTTATGGATGCAAGTGCGAGTAAATTTGTAAGAAAAGCGATCATCCAAAAGCGCACTATGATTTTATTTTCTACCCATCCTACTTTTTCAAAATGATGATGAATAGGTGCCATTTTAAAAACTCTTTTGTTAAAAATTTTAAAGCTTCCCACTTGTAAAATAACTGAAATGGTTTCAAGAACAAAAACAAAACCTATAAGCAAGAGTAAAACTTCATTTTTGCTGATGATAGCTAAAAAGCCTATAAATCCTCCGATAGCCAAACTTCCACTATCTCCCATAAAAACTTGAGCTGGATAGCAGTTATACCATAAAAATCCCATTAAAGCACCAATCAGCGCAGCACAGATAATGCTAACTTCGCCTAAACCTTGAATTTTTGGTAAAAGTAAGTATTCGCTATAGTTAAAATTTCCACTCAAATATAAAAGAATGCCTAAAGTTGATAAGGAAAAAATACTAGGTACGGTTGCTAATCCATCAAGTCCATCGGTTAAATTTACAGCATTTGAACTTGAAATTAGAACTAAAACCCAAAAGAAAAGTGCAAAAATTTCCATGTTAAAAAGAGGGTATTTGTAAAATGGAATATAAAATTCAGTGTTAAATTGAGAACTAAAATATAAAGGTAGGACGCAAATTAAACCCGCACCAATTTGGGCTAAAAGTTTCATTTTTGGACTGAGTCCTGAGTGATTATCTTTTTTTAAAACTTTGCCAAGATCATCAACAAGGCCAATAAGGCAAAAAAGAGTAAGACAAAGTAAAGAGCTTATAGCAAAAACATTTTCATATCTTATGCACAATAAACTTGCCAAAAGAGCGCAAAATATAAATACAAGACCACCCATAGTTGGAGTATGTGATTTTACCTTGTGGTTTTCAGGAGCATATTCATAAATAGGTTGATTAGCATTTTTAGTTTTTGCCCAAGCTATAAATTTAGGCATTAAAAACAAAGATAAACATAAAGCGATAAAAAACGCAAAACCAGCACGCACACTAATATAAGTAAAAAAAGCATAATTGCTTAAATCAGAAAGATAATACAAATTGAACCTTCTTTTTGGTTTTTAAAAGCTTAATTTTATTAAAATGTAACCAAAAAAATTCTTATAAAGTTTAGAATAATGAAACAAAAATGTATTTTAGTGATTACAGATGGAATAGGTTTTAATCAGGATAAAAAATTCAATGCTTTTGAAGCAGCAAAAAAACCTACCTATGAAAAGCTTTTTAAAGAAGTACCTTATTCTTTATTAAAAACCAGTGGTTTGGCAGTGGGTTTGCCTGAAGGTCAAATGGGCAATAGCGAAGTAGGTCATATGTGTATAGGCAGCGGACGGATTATTTATCAGAATTTGGTGCGGATCAATCAAGCTATTCAAAATGATCAGCTTAAAAACAATTCTAATTTAAAAAGTTTATTGGCAAAATGCAAAAAAATTCACATTATAGGGCTTTATAGTGATGGTGGGGTGCATTCTATGGATACGCATTTTAAGACTTTACTTGAAATTTGTGCTAAAAATGGCAATGAAGTTTTTGCGCATGCTATCACTGATGGACGAGATGTAGATCCAAAAAGTGCTTTAAATTTTATTAAAAATTTGCAAGAACATTGCGATCAATTAGGAATTTGTTTTGCAACTTTATGCGGGCGTTTTTATGCGATGGATAGAGATAAGCGTTGGGATAGAATTCAAGAATATTATCAATGTTTAATGGGTGAAAGTCAGAGTAGTGATGATTTTATAAAATATATACAACAATCTTATCAAGATCAAATCACAGATGAATTCATAAAAGCGGTCAAACATAAGGACTATAAAGGGATGGATGAGAATGATGGGTTAATTTTCATTAATTTTAGAAACGATAGAATGAAACAACTTGTTGAGGCATTAAATTTTCAAGATTTTAAAGAATTTAAACGAGATAAAATTTTTCAAAATTTATTAACCATGAGTGTTTATGATGATCGTTTTGATATCCCTGTAATATTTCAAAAAGAAAAAATTCAAAATACTTTGCCAGAAATAATTTCTAAAGCAGGATTAACTCAACTTCATACGGCTGAAACTGAAAAATACGCCCATGTGACCTTTTTCTTTAATGGAGGCAAAGAAGAGTTATTAGAAAATGAAACAAGAATTTTAATTCCAAGTCCTAAGGTTAAAACTTATGATGAAAAACCTCAAATGAGTGCTTTTGAAGTATGTGATATCGTAAAAAAGGGGATCAATAAGGGCGAAGATTTCATCGTTGTTAATTTTGCAAACGGTGATATGGTAGGACATACTGGAAATTTTGATGCGGCTATTAAAGCTGTAGAGACGGTGGATACTTGCTTGGGTGAAGTGATTGAATGTGCTAGAAAAAATAATTATGCTTTTATTATTACAAGCGATCATGGAAATTGCGAAGCTATGCAGGATGAAAAAGGTAATTTACTCACCAACCATACAACCTTTGATGTTTTTGTATTTATAGAGGCAAATGGAGTGCAAAAAATTAAAAACAATATGGGGCTTAGCAATATAGCTGCAAGTGTTTTAAAAATTTTAGATTTAGAAATTCCAAAAGAAATGAATGAAGCTTTGTTTTAATTGATTTGCTTTTTTCTTTTTAAATTTGTTAAAATTCTGACAAATTTAAAAGATTAATTTTTAATAAGGATAAAATGATGAAATTTAGCGGAAAAAACGTTTTAATAACAGGTGCAAGTAAAGGTATAGGTGCTTCTATTGCAAAAACTTTAGCTGATTTTGGACTTAAAGTTTGGATTAATTATCGTTCAAAACCAGAATTAGCGGATGCTTTAAAGGATGAAATCATTGCAAAAGGTGGCAATGCAGCGGTGATTAAATTTGATGCAAGCAAAGAAGATGAATTTGAAAATGGTGTGAAAACTATCGTTGAAAGCGATGGAGAGCTTAGTTATCTTGTAAATAACGCGGGTGTTACCAATGATAAATTGGCTTTAAGAATGAAGTTAGATGAATTTAGTTCTGTTGTGGATGTGAATTTAAATTCAGCATTTTTAGGATGTAGAGAAGCTTTAAAAACAATGAGTAAAAAGCGTTTTGGTGCTGTGGTTAATATCGCTTCTATTGTTGGGGAAATGGGAAATGCAGGACAAGTAAATTACTCAGCAAGTAAAGGCGGAATGATAGCCATGACAAAATCTTTTGCTAAAGAGGGAGCAAGTAGAAATTTACGTTTTAATTGCGTAACTCCAGGTTTTATAAAAAGCGATATGACTGAAGTTTTAAGCGAAGAAATTAAAAAAATGTACCAAGATGGCATTCCATTTAAACGTTTTGCTGAACCTGAAGAGGTGGCTTATTGCGTCGCATTTTTATTAAGTGATTATTCTTCTTATATTACAGGAGATGTGCTTAAGGTTAATGGCGGTTTGTATATGTAAGGAGTTGTGATGAATTTAGAAGAAATCATGCAATTTTTAGATAATAATCCACCTGCTTTTTTAGCAACTCTAGGTACTTGTGGAAATCCTAGAGTTCGGCCTATACAGAGTCCGCTTTTATTTAAGGATAGAATTTATTTTTGCACTTCAAATACTAAAGGACTTTATAAACATATCAAAAATTATAATGGAATTGAGTTTTGTTCTTGCTCTAAAGAGGGAACTTTTTTAAGGCTTAGAGCTAATGCGATTTTTGAATCTAATTTGGAAGTTAAAAAAATGATGTTTGAAAAATATCCTTATTTAAAAAATTTATACAATACTCCAGAAGATTTAAGATTTGAAGTTTTTTATCTCGATAATTTAAGTGCTAGAATGCAATTTAGCAATGGAGAATTTAAAACCTTAAAGTAAGAAAATCTTACTTTAGGTTTAAATATTTGTTTGCATTTTTAAAGAATGCTCCCAAAAAGCAATTTCCAAACGCACGACATTATGAAAAATTGAATTAAGTTTTTTAAATTTTTCTTCAGAAATTTGATCACTATAAGAATTAACAAAATCTTCAAATTCTTTTACTGTTGCCTGAAATTCTTGACTTGAATAAGTTAAAATCCATTCTTTATAAAGATGGTTTTGCAACTTTTCTTTTGAGATATTTTTACAAATTTCATTCCCTATGTATCCATAGCCTATTGCACAAGCACTAAGAGCAATTAGCATGTCTAAAAAATCTCCATTTTCACCCACGCTTAATATATAACGCGAATAAGCAATATTAATAAGACTTTCATCTTTTTCATTAAAAT
Organism: Campylobacter sp. 2457A; assembly: GCF_020135895.1. Taxonomy (NCBI): domain Bacteria; kingdom Pseudomonadati; phylum Campylobacterota; class Epsilonproteobacteria; order Campylobacterales; family Campylobacteraceae; genus Campylobacter; species Campylobacter sp. 2457A. The sequence goes on from NZ_JACHTO010000014.1 coordinate 7,825, forward strand.
GACTTGTATCAATACCTAATTCCAAGATACTTTTATGAAGTTCCAATTCTCCTTCTAGGGTGTAATTTTGAAATTTAATAGCAAAACGTAACTCCTCTACTGTATTAGCATTTAAAGCAAGTCTTGCATAACATTTTGAGTAATTAATAAGATACATATAATCTTGCTTTAAATAGAAAAGAAATTGTTCTTTGCTTAAAGTTTCATCTTCAAGCTGTTTTACAAAATTATGATGTATATACTCATTCCAAATTTTTAAATTTTCTTTGATAAGTTTTTGAAAGAGCATTTTTTATCCCCTTGGTTGATTTAATTTTTTTAAAGTATAATCAAAAACTATAAATATTTTAAGTTTTTTATAGTAAAATACGCTTTATTTTTTAATTTTTTATTTTTAAGGAGATATAAATGGCAACATTTGATGATGTAAAAGCAGTAGTAGTAGAACAATTAAGTATTGATGCAGATACAGTTAAAATGGAATCTAAAATTATTGAAGATTTGGGTGCAGACTCTTTAGATGTTGTAGAATTGATTATGGCTTTGGAAGAAAAATTTGAAGTTGAAATTCCAGATAGCGATGCTGAAAAACTTATTAAAATTGAAGATGTTGTAAATTATATTGACAATCTTAAAAAGTAATTTTTATTAACTTTACAAGGAGTTTATTCTTGAAAAGAGTCGTGGTTACAGGCATTGGGATGATCAATGCCCTTGGTTTAGATAAAGAGAGTTCTTTTAAAGCTATTTGCGAAGGTAAAAGTGGGGTAAAAAAAATTACCCTTTTTGATACAACAGATTTTCCAGTTCAAATAGCGGCAGAAATCACTGACTTTAATCCTTTGGATGTTATAGATCCTAAAGAGGTAAAAAAAGTAGATCGTTTTATTCAGTTAGGTATAAAAGCTGCTAGAGAAGCAATGCAAGATGCTAATTTAAAAGATAATTTTAATCAAGAAGAATTTGGCGTAGTATCTGCTGCTGGTATAGGAGGTTTGCCTAATATAGAAAAAAATTCGATCATCTGTTCTGAACGAGGACCGCGAAAAATTTCTCCATTTTTTATTCCTTCGGCTTTGGTTAATATGCTCGGTGGTTTGATTTCGATCGAACATGGACTTAAAGGACCAAATATTTCTTGTGTGACTGCTTGTGCCGCTGGAACTCATGCTATCGCTGAAGCCTATAAAAGCATTGCTTTAGGTACTGCAAGTAAAATGCTTGTTATAGGTGCTGAAGCTGCTATATGTCCAGTAGGAATAGGTGGTTTTGCTTCTATGAAAGCTCTATCAACTAGAAATGATGATCCAGAACGTGCCTCAAGACCTTTCGATAAAGAAAGAGATGGTTTTGTTATGGGAGAGGGTGCAGGTGCTTTGGTTTTTGAAGATTATGAAGAAGCTAAAAAACGAGGGGCTACTATTTATGCAGAATTGGTAGGTTTTGGCGAAAGTGCCGATGCCCATCATATCACTTCTCCAACTTTAGATGGTCCTTTAAGAGCTATGAAAAAAGCTTTAAATATGGCTGGAAATCCTAAAGTTGATTATATTAATGCACATGGAACTTCAACTCCGGTTAATGATAAAAATGAAACTGCTGCCATTAAAGAGCTTTTTGGTGCTAATGTTCCATTGGTTAGTTCTACAAAAGGACAAACAGGACATTGTTTAGGAGCTGCTGGAGCAATTGAAGCGGTTATAAGCATCATGGCTTTAAGAGATGGTATTGTTCCACCAACTATAAATCAGCTTGTAAAAGATGAAGAATGCGATTTAGATTATGTTCCAAATTCTGCCAAAAAAATGGATCTAAAAGTAGTAATGAGTAATTCTTTTGGCTTTGGTGGCACTAATGGTTGTGTCGTTTTTAAAAAAGTAGATTAAGATGGCTTCATATTTAGAATTTGAAAAAAATATTCAACAACTTGATGAAGATATTGCTAATGCACAAATCAAGGGAGATGTTGATGCCATTGTTATTTTAAAAAAAAATCTTGAAAAAGAAATTATAAAAACTTATAAAAATTTAAACGATTATGGTCGTTTGCAGCTTGCTCGTCATCCTGATCGTCCTTATGCTCTTGATTATATAGATCTTATATTGCAAAATGCACATGAAATACATGGAGATCGTGCTTTTAGAGATGATCCTGCTATTGTTTGTTTTATGGGATATTTGGGTGATAAAAAACTTATTGTTATCGGTGAGCAAAAGGGTAGAGGAACTAAAGATAAAATAGCAAGAAATTTTGGAATGCCACATCCTGAGGGTTACCGAAAAGCTTTAAGAGTTGCGAAGCTTGCAGAAAAATTTCAAATTCCAATTTTGTTTTTAATTGATACTCCAGGTGCTTATCCTGGTATTGGTGCTGAAGAGCGTGGTCAAAGTGAAGCTATTGCTAAAAATCTTTATGAATTTAGCGATTTAAAAACTCCTACTATAGCCGTAGTGATTGGAGAAGGTGGTAGCGGTGGAGCTTTAGCTATAGGAGTTGCTGATAAACTTGCTATGATGAAAAATTCTGTTTTCTCTGTTATTTCCCCTGAAGGTTGTGCGGCAATTCTTTGGAATGATCCTAGTAAAATCGAAGTAGCAACTAAAGCAATGAAGGTAACCGCAGATGATCTAAAAGAGCAGGGTTTGATTGACGATGTTATAGAAGAACCCATTAATGGCGCACATAGAGATAAAGAAGGAGCTGCTATTGCTATTGCTAATTATGTAAAAAAAGCATTAGATGAATTAAATACAATAAATCCAAATGAGCTTGTGGCTAATCGTATGCAAAAAATACTTAAACTCGGAGCTTTTTTAGAAGTTTAATTTATTATTTTATCTTAATTTAAAATACCCGCGATATCATTAATAAAAAATTATTTTCTTATATCAAAGGTTTTTTAATGGCATTTAAAAATTTAAAAGAAATATTATTTGATCATTCCGAATATATTAAGCCTAAACGTTTTTCTTATGAAAGTAATGATAGATATTGCACTTGGGATTTTATAGAAGCAAAAGATAGTGTTTCTATACTTTTATATCATGAAGAATTTAAAAGCTTTGTTTTTGTTCGTCAATTTAGAATACCTCTTTGGTATCATCAGATCCATCATGAAAATTATCAAGGTAAAGAAATAGGATATACAGTAGAACTTTGTTCTGGTTTAGTAGATAAGAATTTATCTTTAGAGCAAATAGCCAAAGAAGAATGTGTGGAAGAGGTTGGATATTGTCCTAAAAAACTTGAAAAAATTAAAGATTTTTATACCGGTTTTGGTTCGGGGGTAAGTAAGCAAAGTCTTTATTTTGCAACTATAAATGAAAATGATAAAATTTCTGATGGCGGAGGAATAGATGGAGAGCAAATTGAAGTTATTTTTGTAAAAATTGAAGAATATGAAAAATTTTCACAAAATATTATTTGCAACCCTTTGTTAGATTTTTCTTATTTGTGGTTTTTAAAAGAAAAAAAAGATTTTTACCTTTAAAAAAGGTAAAAAGATTATTTTTTTGTGCTTTCGTGAAGCATTTCTTTAAAGACGTCGAATAAATTTAAGGAAGCATTTTCAGCTGTCTGACATCTTTCTATGATTTTATGTTGAGTTAAATTTGAACTTACGTCTTCTGCAGCAGCTATATCAATAGCACTATTCATATTTTCATGTACTTTTTCATGAGGTTCTGCAATTTTCAAGAAGCTTTTACTAGTTCCAAATCTTTCTTTTCCAGTACCAGCTAACCATTTTCCAAGACGACAGCTTGTGTGATCTGCTAATCTTTTTCCAGTTTTTGTAAAGATTTCTCTATATCCATTCAGTTTAAAAGCAATATGGTCTAATTTAGCAAGAGATATAAACGCTTCAGAGGCAATATTAACTGCGTTTGAATTTGTAGAATGTGCTTCAGATACAAGGTGGGAGAATTTCTCTGAAAAATTGACAATATGAGCACTAGAATCAAGAGAAATTTTTTCAACTTGTTCGCTTTGACTATACATTTCATTAGTATTTTGTTTTAAAAGATTGATATTCATTTCTACTTCTGTAGTTGCTTTTTGTGTTTTTTCTGCTAGTTTTCTAACTTCATCGGCCACGACAGCAAATCCTCGCCCATGTTCTCCTGCACGTGCAGCTTCTATAGCAGCATTAAGCGCTAAAAGATTGGTTTGATCTGATACATCTTTGATTAGATTAATAACATTAGTAATTTCATCAACGCTACGATGTAAAGTTCCAGCTGTATCGCGTGTTTTATTGGCGGATTCTGTGATATTACTTAAAGAAGCATTAATAGAATCTGCAATATGACTCAATTCATCCATTTCTATAAGTGAAGTTTTGGAGTAATTAGATATAACTTCGGCTTTATCAACATTTTCAAGCATATCATTTTGAACTATAGTGATATTTTTTAAAATACCATTTAATAATACGTTTAAAAGATCGGTTTTTAATTTAGATTCTAAAGCTTCTTGCTCTAAGTCTGAAATTTTATTTTTTAACTCTAAATTTTCGGCTTTAATTTTTTGAATTTGATTTGAAAGATTTTTATTTTCTTCTTCTAATTTTTGAAAACTCTCATAATTAGTTTTTTTACTAAACATAGCTCCACCTTTATTTTTTATAATTTTCTAAATATTTTTTCAATTCATCTTTAATATGAAGTTTTTCTTTTTTAAGATTTGAAATTTCAATATCACTAAGAGTTGAAATTTTATTTTCTTCTGCATTTTTAATTTGCTCATCAAGTTCATTGTGACGTTCAAATAATTTATCAAAATGAGCATCTTTACCTTTAAGCTCTGAAATAAGATCGCGATATTCGTGTAACATAAATTTCTCCTCATGTTGTGAAATTAATATTGTGTAATTAATTATATCTAAGTAAGTTAATATTTTTACTTAAAAAATATTAAAAATTTAATGATAAATTAAATGTATATATAATTTGGTAAAGTTTTAGTGTGATTTTTTGAGGATAAATCCTCAAAAATATTACTTAGAATTTTGTTTTTTTAGGGTTCTTAAAGTAGACGCAGCGATTTTCATTTTTCTAGTAGTACCATCTTCTAAGGTTACACGAACTGTTCTAAGATTAGGTAAAAAACGTCTTTTTGTTTTATTATTAGCATGGCTAACATTATTGCCTACCATTGGCCCTTTGCCTGTGATTTGACATACTCTTGCCATTTTAGTTCCTTATTGTTTGGGATAATTTTTAAATAGGGATTTTAACAAATTTAAACTTAAAATATTCAAATATTTATACTATTTTTATTTATAAATGGATAGAATATTTTTCTAAAAATTATTCTTACAAGAAGGTTTTTTAATCATGTATGTTGCTCCAAGTTTATTATCTGCTAATTTTTTAAATTTAGAAAAAGAAATTAAAGCTGTAGAAGAAGCAGGAGCCGATCTTTTGCATATTGATGTAATGGACGGTTATTTTGTACCTAATTTTACTTTTGGACCTTGCGTGATAGAAAAAATTTCTAGCATTAGCAACCTTCCTTTGGATGTGCATTTGATGGTAGAAGATGTTAAGAAATTTGTAGATTTATTTATTCCATTGAAACCTAAATTTATTTCCTTTCATGTGGAAATAGAAAAACACCCTATAAGAATGTGTGAGTATATAAGATCTTGTGGAATTCATCCAGCTATAGTTTTAAACCCTCATACGCCTATAGATTCTATTAAACACATGATTGATTTTGTAGATATGATTCTTTTAATGAGTGTAAATCCTGGATTTGGTGGACAAAGTTTTTTAAATTTTACCTATGAAAAAATTAAAACATTAAGAGAACTGATTGATTGTAAAAATGCTAAAGTTTTTATTGAGGTTGATGGTGGTGTTAATGGTTTAAATGCAAGCGAATTAGAACAAGCAGGAGCAGATATTTTAGTTGCTGGAAGCTATATCTTTTCTTCTAATGATTATAAAACTTCTATTTCATCATTAAAGTTAGAATTTTGAGTTCTCAACAAGTTGAGCAAATTATTTCTGTTTTGAGCAAACAAAGCAAACCTTATGAATGGGTGATTAAACAATTTTGCAAAGTTGATGAACTTCAAGATTATCAGCTTGATTTAGAAACTTTTGAACTTTTGGGCTTAGGTTTTTATTTAAATCATGATAATTTTTTAAGTTTAAAAACGCGTACTACAAAAATTAAAGAAGAGACTTTTTGCATAGTAGATATAGAAAGCACTGGCGGTATCAAGCATGGGCAAATTTTAGAAATTGGAGCTGTTAAAATTAAAAATTCCAAAGAATTAGATCGTTTTAATACTCTAATAAAAGTTGATCAAATACCGGAAAATATTACTGAATTAACAGGGATTAGTTTTGATATGGTTGAAAATGCCCCAAATTTAAAACAAGTTTTAAGAGATTTTAAACTTTTTTTAAAGGATAGTATTTTTGTAGCACACAATGTTCGCTTTGATTATGGTTTTATTTCCAAAGCTTTACATGAATGTGGCTTAGGAATTTTGCTTAATCGCTATATTTGCACTATAGAATTTGCACAATGCTGCATACAAAGTCCTAAATATAAACTTGATGCCTTAAAAGAATTATTGGGGATAGAAAGTGTCCACCATAGAGCTTTAAGTGATGCTTTAGCGGCGGCTGAAATTTTTAAATATTGTCTAGCAAAACTTCCCTATCATGTTCAAACTACAGAAGAGTTAATAAAATTTATTAAAACCTCTCGCACTCAACGTAAAATTGCGATATAATAATACAATAAATGACGGGAGCTTGTGAAACAGGCTGAGAGTAAGCTAAAAGCTTAGACCGAACCGGATCTGGATAATGCCAGCGTCGGGAAGATTTTATTATTAAACGCTTTAAAATTTACATTCACCCTTCATTTATCCAAAAATTTTTCAAGGATAAAATATGAAAACTCAAATGCTTTATGCTAAAGAAGGTATTTTTACCAAAGAAATGCAAATTGTCGCCCAAAAGGAGCAAGTAAGTCAAGATTTTTTACTTGAAAATATTGCTTGTGGCAAAATCATCATACCTGCTAATATTAATCATAAAAGCCTTGATCCCAATGGTATAGGATTTGGACTTCGCACGAAAGTAAATGTTAATTTAGGTGTTTCAAATGATTGTATCGACTATAGCGAGGAGATGAAAAAAGTAGAACTTGCACATAAATTCGGAATTGAGGCTATTATGGATTTAAGTAACTATGGAAAAACGAGTCATTTTAGAGACGAACTTATCACTTTTTCAAAGGCAATGATAGGTACAGTTCCTGTTTATGATGCAGTGGGATTTTTAGAAAAAGATTTAAAGCAAATTGAAGCTAAAGATTTTTTAGACGTGGTTTATCATCATGCAAAAAGCGGTGTAGATTTTATGACTATACATGCTGGAATAAATTCACGTGCTGTTAAAGTTTTTAAAGAGGGAAAAAGGCTTACAAATATAGTTTCAAGGGGAGGATCTGTGCTTTATGCTTGGATGATGATGAAGCAAGCTGAAAATCCTTTTTTTGAATATTATGACGATTTGTTAGAAATTTGTTTAAAATATGATGTAACCTTGTCTTTAGGTGATGCCTTGCGTCCAGGTTCTACGCATGATTCAACCGATGCATCACAAATTACAGAACTTATAGAATTATCTTTGCTGACGCAAAGGGCTTGGGAGGCTGGAGTTCAAGTGATGATAGAAGGTCCTGGGCACATGGCAATAAATGAAATCGAAGCCAATATGCAACTTGAAAAACGTCTTTGCAAAGGAGCACCTTTTTATGTTTTAGGGCCTTTGGTGACTGATATTGGCGCAGGATATGATCACATCAGCGGGGCAATTGGCGGCGCTGTAGCGGCTGCGAGTGGTGCTGATATACTTTGCTATGTAACACCAGCTGAACATTTAAGACTTCCAAATTTGGATGATGTTAGGGATGGAATAGTGGCAACAAAAATTGCAGCACATGCTGGCGATATTGCTAAGTTGCCAAAAGAAAGAATGAGAGATGATGATATGAGTAAAGCAAGGCAAGATATAGATTGGGAAAAAATGTTTAAACTTGCCATTGATGGAGAAAAGGCTAAAAAGATGTTTAATGAACGCCGCCCAGATGATTTAAATTCCTGCTCTATGTGTGGAAAAATGTGTGCGATGAATACAATAAATCAAATCTCAAAAGGAGAAGATGTCAATTTAATCTGAGTAAATTTCCACAGAAAAATTTATAGCAATGCCTTTTGGTGTTGCTTTTAATGTAATAGGATAACTGACTTTAATTAAATTATCATAATTTTTTAAAGCATTGATAAAATTGTAAAAATTTTTAGGATTATCCATTAAAGCTTCGATTTTTAATTCTTTACGTAAATATTCTTGTGGAGTTTGTATCTTTATGTTTGTTATTTTGATGTTTTTAAAATAATATTTTAGAAAATCATTGAATTTTTTTTCATCGAATTTTTGTTGAAATTGATCTAAGTTTTTTTCATTGTTATGTTTTAATTGTGTAATTTTATCTTCACTAGTTTTTAAATCGATTTTAAAAGAATTAACCGTTCCAATTTGAGAATTTTCTCTTAAATTAATTTGTTCATAATCTTTCAATACCGGCAATAATAAAAACAAAATTAAAGCCGTACATATACTAATAAAACTTAAAGCAAGAATGAGAATTCTTACTATATTGAGTTCTTCGAGGCTTTTATCTTTCATCGCAGCAACCTCCAGTATTTTTTTTGCTTATGCTTACAAAACGATACCATCCATTGCTTAAGCGATAATATGTGGTGTTGCTTTGATCAAAAATACTTTTCAAAGGAGTTTCCAAAAGAAGGCTAAACATTTCCATGGTTGGAGTTACTCCAATAAGTTGCAAAGAGTCTTTTTCTTGATCTACGCTTTCAAGTGTTATGGATCCTGTTTGCACAACGATGTCAAAAAGATTTTTTAAGCTTTTTTTTGCGATTTCATTTTGATCTTTGATATTGTTAGCAATTTTACTCTTATTTAAAAGAATTTGGTATAAATTTTCATTATCTTTGATTTCTTTTTGCATTTTAACAACTTCTTCTTTTTGTTTTTTAATAGAATGAGAAACAAATGCAATTTTTGTTAGATATAAAAAATACATAAAAAAGATAAAGACAATTCCAAAAATAAAAAGAGCAGCCCAAATTTTAATAAATAAGGTTAAAATAGGTTTTTTTCTAGGCTTTATAAAACTGTAAGTCATTGAATTTCCTTGTGCATAAGCTCAAACATGAGATCAAAAGTATTTATTTGTTTAGTAGTAATTTCTAAAAAAGTTTCATTTTCCAAAAATTCAGTAGCCTCTATACTTAGTTCTTGTTCGCTTAGTACATGTATATTGTTGATAAAATTTCCAGAATATTTTTCATCGTTGTAAAATTTTTCAATGCTAGAAATAATACAATGTGCAATTTCCATATCGTTATTAAATTGACTTAGACTATCAAAATTTAAAAATCCTTCCTCTTCTGAATCATTTTTTTCCTGTGATAAATCTTCAAAATTTTCATCCAAATTTTCAAAATTTAATTCATTATTGAAAATATCTTCATCTAATTCTTCATTTGATGTTTCATTGTTTTCAGACTCTTGATCTAAAAAATTTAATTCTCCGTATAAAATTTGATGATTTTTGCAAACCATAATTGTTAGCATTTGCCTACATTGATAAGCATATAGAGTTATTTTATCATCATTTTTGTTCTGCTTTGAAATATTAAAATAAAGCAAAGCAAAAGGAGAGTATAAAAAATCTAATCCATTATAATCTTCAAAAAGTTCATGGAAATATTCCACATGTTCGGTTGCTGTATAGGTTAAAGCATTATTAAGGGTTATAAATTTTAAACTTATCTTACCAACATTAAATTTTTCCAAGTCTTCATTTTTTGTGCTCGGGATAAGACCTTGTTCTTTGGCATTTAAAAAAAGTGCAGTATGGAAAAATAAGAATTTTTTACTTAAGGTTTTAACATATTCTAGCAAATCTTCACTTTTTTCAAAGCTTTTTTCGCTGCTACTTATTAATTTTTTATTTCTATATATTGCTGCTTTAAGGATATTTTTTTCATCTTCTAAAATAATACCAATAAAAATTTGAGGTAGGATTTTTTTAAGCAAAAATAACATTCTATTCCTTAAAACTGTCTAATTCTTCAATATCTTTAAAAAAAGCTAATAATTTTTTTTTAGCTTCCTCTTTATCTAAATTTGAAATATCTAAAGGCTCGCTTAATCGATAAATCAATGTTGTAAATGGCTTAGGAAGGATCATTTTATCCCAACTTTTAAATTCCCAAAAATGCTTTGCTTCATAATTTAGTAATCTTATTTTAACATTTTTTTTCTGAGCAAGCAATACAGCTCCATCTGCAATACTACGATAAGGACCGCGTGGTCCATCCGGAGTAATAACAATATCGTCTTTTTCATCCAAAACTTTAAAAGCAGATCTTAAGGCTGCACTGGCACCTCTTGAGGTACTCCCTCTAATGGTATCTAGATGAAATAATTTAATAATTCTAGCAATCATTTCCCCATCTCTATGATGAGAAATCATAACATAGGCTTTTTTATTTTTTTGTCTAAAATATCTAAAAGCAAAAGGCATTAAAGCCAAGCGTCCATGCCAAAAAAGTATAACATAAGGCGCTTTATCGACTTTATCTCCTTTATAGATTTTTTTACAACTTAAGAAAATCAGCCATTGTAAAATAAATACTAGATACGTTATTAATACGGTTTTAAACGAGTTCCCCATATAAAACCATACGCTTTGCATTTGTGATTTTTACTTTTTTAATTTGCCCCAAAAGTTCTTCGCTATGTTCAACTTGGACTAAGAAATTGTTATCTGTTCTTCCTGCTACTGAATGATTAGGTCTTAATTCTTCAAATAAAACTTCAAATTCTTTATTGTTTTGTTTTTCAACAATTTCATCTAAAATTTCATTATGGCGATTTTGCAAAATAGAAAGTCTTTGAGATGCTACTTCAGGATCAATTTGATTTGGCATAGTGGCCGCTTTGGTTAAAGGACGTTTTGAGTATTTGAAAGAAAACATTTGCTCAAATCGAATTTTTTCCAAAACATCCATAGTATCTTCAAAATCTTTTTCACTTTCTCCAGGAAATGCAACGATAATATCTGTCGAAATGCTAACATTTGGGCATAATTCTCTAAGTTTTAAAGCTCTATTAAGATACCATTCTTTTGTATAGCCGCGTTTCATTGCTTTTAGGATCTCAGTTGAGCCGCTTTGTAAAGGCATGTGCATAGATTTACAAACTTTAGGATTTTTTGCAAAAACTTCTAAAAATTTATCATCCATGTGCAAAGGATGAGGGCTAGTAAAACGAATACGCTCTAAGCCTTCTATGGTACTAAGTTCTTCAAGTAGATCTGAAAAATCCATTTTTTTATGATCATTTCTAAATCTTTTGCCATAATTATTAACATTTTGTCCAAGTAAAAAAATTTCTTTTGCTCCCTTTTGTACAGCTTTAGTTGCTTCATTGTATATGATGTCAAAAGGTATAGAAATTTCATCACCTCGGGTATGAGGAACTATACAATAAGTACAATGTTTATCACATCCTATAGAAATATTAATATAAGATTTATAAATACTGTTTCTAAAATCGGCAAAAGCAAATTCGCTTTCATCATAATCAATATCAACGCTAATAAATTTTGGAGTATTAATAGCTTGAGTAATTTTAGAAATATTTCTCGCACCTAAAACAAAATCAACATAAGGAGCACGACGAAAAATTTCATTACCTAAATGTGAAGCAGTGCAACCACATACTCCTATTTTAGCATCTTTCTTTTTGACTTTTTCAAATCCCCCAACTTCAGAAAAAAGCTTATGTACTGGTTTTTCTCTAACAGAGCAGGTATTAATAAGTATCAAGTCTGCTTCTTTAATATCTTGAGTTAGAGAATAATTTTCTTTTTGAGTAAGTTCTGCGATCATGTGTTCAGAATCTCTGACATTCATCGCACAACCTAAAGTTTGAATAAAAAGTTTTTTAGCACTCAAAGAATATGCACCTCATACATAAAATCATTATCATCTAAACCATATTTAATAGTTCTATGATAAACACTTAAACCTTTTTTTTCAAAATATTCTACTAGGGCAATAAGATCTTTGTGTGAATTTTCCTTGTCAAAATAGAAAAACTTTTGTCCATCCTTTACTACAGCTTCTTCAATTTTGCCAAGGCTTATATTTTTCGGTTTTTCATCAATTAAATTTCTTGCTAATTTTAAATCCATGTTATATCCTTAAAGCATCTTTTAAATTTATAATTTTATCAAATTTTACTTTTAATTAAACTTATTAAAGGTATACTTTTAATCTACTTTTTAAATTTAAATCCCAAAGTTAAGGTATTAATAATAATGGAAAAAATCGCAGATATTATAGAAAGCATTGCGAATGAAAAAAATTTGGAACTAGAAAGTGTTAAAGAAAAGGTTATCTTGGCCTTAACAAATACCGCTAAAAGAATTTATGGTCAAGAATATGATTTTTTTGTGGATAGAAAAAAATTAAATCTTTATCAAAAAATTACTGTTGTGGCAGATAATGATCCAAGATTGGAAGAAAATAAAGAAAGCTTTATAGCCCTTAGCAAGGCAAAAGCTGAAGCTCCTGATGTTGAAATTGGAGATGAACTTACTTATGAGTGTTCTTTGGAAAATTTAGGAAGAACGGCGGTTAATATATTGCATAAGGAATTAGAATATCATATCCAAAAATTATTAGAGCAAACTATTTTTGAAAAATATAAAAATAAGGTTGGTAAAATAGTATTTGGTAATGTTGTTCGTATTGATAATGATGAAAATACCTTTATAGAAATTGATGAATTAAGAGCTTTTTTACCGAGGAAAAATCGTATTAAGGGTGAAAAATTTAAGATAGGGGATGTTGTAAAAGCGGTTATAAAGCGTGTTTATACCGACAAAGGTATTAAGATGGAATTAAGCCGAACAAGCCCTAAGTTTTTGGAATGTTTATTAGAAGCTGAAGTTCCAGAAATTAAAGATGGGTATGTTAATATTATTGGATGTGCAAGAATTCCAGGAGAAAGAGCAAAAATTATACTCAAATCTAATGGAATCAATATAGATGCAGTTGGAGCTACAGTTGGAGTTAAAGGGGTTAGAATCAATGCTGTGAGCAAAGAATTGCACAATGAAAATATTGACTGTATTGAATTTAGCAATGAACCTGAAATTTTAATTGCAAGAACTTTAGCACCTGCTATAGTAAATTCTGTTAGAATTGAAGATAAAAAGGCCATTGTAAGTTTAAACAGTGAACAAAAAAGCAAAGCTATAGGAAAAAGCGGTATCAATATACGCCTTGCAAGTATGTTAAGCGGTTATGAAATTGAGCTTTGTGAATTAAAAAATGGACAATCTGGCCATTCTTTAAGCAATGAAGAAGCCTTAAAGAATTTACAAGATTTATTTAAAATTTAAAGCTAATCTGTAAATTTTTAAAATTTACAGATATTTTTTTTCAAACCATTTCCAATAAAAAGCTGCAAAAATAAATAAAGTTCCAAGAAGAAAAGTGATCATTCTTAAACTTAAATTTAATTCAAATAAAAATCCCATCAGTTGAGAAATAATAGCACTAAAACTAAGATAAACCATATCAGTATAAGCAATCACCCTTCCATAATAAACCTTATCGCAGTTTTTTTGTATCATGGTATAGGTATAAGCCCAAAGCGAAGAAGTGAAAAAACCTGCAGCAATTAGCCCTAAAAAAGAGATATAAAAATTAAATTGAGTCAAAGCCCATAATATAATCCCAAATGCCTGTCCTAAATATAGATAAAATAAGGTTTTATTGTTGATAAATTTGCTTAAAATTACAGGTCCTAATGCCAAAGAACAAGCACGCACAGCATTTAAAAAACCAATCACCAAAGCAGCGGATAAAACTTCTTTGTTGGTGAAAAAAAATTCTTTAATAGCAGATAAAGATTCTTGATATTGATGTTGAGCGAGCAAAGCTACTAAAGTTTCATAAGCTGTTAATCCTATAAAAGCATGAAGCAATATAAGATGAAGTATGATTTTATTTTTTAAAATGTAATTAAATCCCTCTTTAATCATCAAAGAGAAATTATCTTGATTTTTTTGCTTAATTTTGGGAATATCAAGTCTTGTTAAAATTAAAAAGCCACTCATAATAAGAAAACAGTCAAATAAAAAGGCGGTTTTTATTCCAAAGAAATAAATGAAAATTCCAGCGCTTGCCATTCCAGCTGTATAAGAAACTGCCCAAATAACACTATGCATTTCATTAGCAAGTTTTAATTCTTGTGTGTTTAGAATTTTAGCAAGAAGACTCATTTCAGTTTGAAAATAAATAGAGGCAACACACAATCTAATGAAGATTAGAATAAATAAAAGCCAAAGCATGCTAAGATTTGTCACAAAAGTAAGACAAAAGATAGAAATAAATTCAATACTTATCATGCTTAATAAAAGCTTTTTAGGTTTATTTCTTTCAACTATAACCCCATTAATAGGGGCGAGTAAAACTCCAGGTAAAAAGGCGAGCATAGCACTTGTCGAGGTTGCCCAAGTAGGAGCATTAAGATTAACCAGTAGGGTAAAAACACCTGTTTGTGAAAACCAAGCACCAAAATAAACTATAAATTGAACCGAAGCTAGAATTCTAATCGTCTTATTATTTTTTAGTAAATCAAAGTAATTCATAAATGAAACTATAGCACAATTTATATTTTAAATGCTATAATATTTTAAAAATTTAATGCATTAAGGATAAATATTTGAAAAGATTAAATAAAACGGAAGCTTTGGATTTATTGAAAAATGCGAGTTTGGTTGAGCTTGGAGAAATGGCTTATCAAAAAAAAATAGAACTTCATCCTGAAAAAATTACTACCTTTGTGGTGGATAGAAATATAAATTATACTAATGTTTGTTGTATTGATTGTTCTTTTTGTGCGTTTTATCGTCATCACAAGGAAAATGATGCTTATATCTTAAGTTTTGAAGAAATTGGTAAAAAAATAGAAGAATTAGAGGCTATAGGTGGAACTCAAATTCTTTTTCAAGGTGGAGTGCATCCAAAACTTAAAATTGAATGGTATGAAGAACTTGTTTCTTGGATTAAAGAGCATTATCCAAATATTACTATCCATGGTTTTTCCGCCGTTGAAATTGCTTATATTGCCAAAGCATCTAAAATTTCCATAGCAGAAGTGTTACAAAGATTGCAGCAAAAAGGTTTATTTTCTATACCCGGTGCAGGGGCTGAGGTTTTAAGTGATAGAGTGCGTGATATCATAGCACCAAATAAATGTGATACTAAAACTTGGTTAGAAGTGCATCGTCAAGCTCATAAAATCGGCATGAAAAGCACCGCCACTATGATGTTTGGAACGGTTGAAAATGATGAGGAAATTATAGATCATTTAGAACATTTAAGAGCACTACAAGATGAAACGGGCGGGTTTAGGGCTTTTATCTTGTGGAGTTTTCAAAGCGAAAATACCCTTTTAATTCAAAAACATCCTGAAATAATGAAACAAAGCTCTAATAAATATCTTAGACTTTTAGCACTTTCAAGGCTTTATTTGGATAATTTTAAAAATTTACAAAGTTCTTGGGTGACTCAAGGTTCTTTAATAGGACAGCTTGCTTTAAAATTTGGTGCTAATGATTTAGGTTCAACTATGATGGAGGAAAATGTAGTGAGTGCTGCGGGTGCAAGTTATAGAATGAATCAAGATGAAATGATAAGATTAATTAGAAGTTTAGGCGAAAATCCTGCAAAACGTAACACAGCTTATGAAATTTTGGAGAAATTTTAATGCAATATTTAGAAAGCAAAGGGGTAAAAATTCCTTTTATCTTTGAAAAAAATCAAGATTTGCCTATCGTTGTTTTAAAGCTTGTTTTTCAAAATTGTGGGCGAAGTTATGATGAAATTGCCGGACTTGCAAAAATGTTTTCTCGTATTTTAAACGAAGGCGTTGATGATCAATTTTTTAAAGAGTTGGAATTTAGGGCTATTAGTTTAGAAGCAAGTAGCGGTTTTGAGAGTTTAGAAATCAATCTTTCTTGCTTGAAAGAACATTTTAAATTTGCAATGCATCAAATTGAACGATTATTGTTAAATCCTAGAATAGAAGAAAAAATTTTAAAAAAAATAAAAATTAATGTTTTAGGAGAATTAGCAAGTAAAAAAAGCGATTTTGATTATTTGGCAAAAAATTTACTCAATTCTGAAGTTTTTGAATATTCAGAATTTCAAAGTCCTAATGATGGAGATGAAAAAAGTATCGAAAATATCACTTTAGAATCACTACATCGCTACCACAAAAAAAATATTCATTTAAATAATTTAGTATGTGTTATAGGTGGAGATATTGAAGAAAAAGAGGCGAAAGATTTTTTAAATGGCTTATTTGAAAAGCTTCATAAAGGAGAAACAAATAAAAACAAAAAATATGATCTTTGCAAAGAAAATAAAGATAAAATTTTAATCCGAAAAGAAAGCGAACAGGCTTATATTTATTTTGCCACTCCATTGTATTTAAACCTCGATGATAAAGATATTCATCTAGCCAAAATTGCTTTATTTGTTTTGGGTCAAGGTGGATTTGGCTCAAGAATTATGGAAGAAATTCGCGTAAAAAGAGGGTTAGCTTATTCAGCTTATGTTATGTTAGATGTTAAATTATCTTTTTCTAGAATTTTTGGATATTTGCAAACTAAGAATGAAAGCGCCGCACAAGCAAAAAAAATTATCAAAGAACTCTTTAAAGATTTTTTACAACATGGTATCAATAAAAATGAACTTCTTCAAGCTAAAAATTTCATTATAGGTTCTTCTCCTTTGCGTTATGAAAGTCTTTCTAAGCGTTTAGCTATAGCTTTTAATGAGTATTATCAAGGGTTAGAGCAGGGGTATTATAAAAAAGAATTAAATTTGATACAAAAGGTAAAACTTGAAGAAATCAATGCTTATATCAAACAGCATAAAGAGATATTAAATATGAGTTTTGCTAGTATTCAAAATGAAAATTAAAGAAAATGATTTTGAACTTTTTAAAAAGTTAAAAATAAAGAGCGCTATTGATTTGGCGCTTATTTTACCTAAAAAGATTGAAAATTTAAATTCAAGTAAATTTCCTAAAGAAAATGAAATTTGCACTCAAAAAATTATTTTAAAAAATGTAAATTATAATAAAAATCAACTTTTTGGTACAGGATTTTGCAAAGAGTGGAATAAAAATATTTCTTTTGTTTTTTTTCATCCAAGACCTTGGCATCATAAAATTTTAAAAACAGGAAAAGAAGTTATTTTTAACGCTAAACTCACTCTTTTTAATAATTTTTGGCAATTTAATAATCCTAAAATTTTAAATTCTTTTGAAGGTTTTATTCCAAAATACCAAATTGCAGGTATAAGGGATTTAAAAATTCAAGAATTCATGGCAAAATATCTTACTTTTGAAAATTTAAAAGAAAGTGGAATAGATGATAAATACATCAATTTTCTTTTAAATCTGCACGCTTATGATGAAAAAAGTTTTGCGATGTTTCAAAATTTGGAATTTTTTCTAAATGATTTAAAATATATTGAAATTTTTAATTTTCTAAGACGGTTAGGGGCAAAAAAAACTAATTACAAATCTTATAAAATTGATATTTTCAATATCGACAATTGGCTTAACAACCTCCCTTTTGCACCCACTCAAGATCAAATTAAGGCTTTAAAGGATATAAAGCAAGATCTCAATTCAAGTGAAGCTAAAAGACGGGTTATTATGGGTGATGTTGGATGCGGAAAAACCTTGATTTTATTAGGAGCCGCTTTAATGGTTTATCCAAAACAAGCCATTTTGATGGCACCAACTAGCATACTTGCCAATCAGATTTATGAGGAAGCAAAAAAACTTTTGCCCGATTTTGTAAATATTTTATTTATTAAAGGAGGTAAAAAAGAAAAAGATTTAGCGCAAAAATTACAAAGTGCTAATTTGATTATAGGTACTCACGCTTTAATACATTTAGAAAATCATGAGGCTGTTTTAGTGATGATTGATGAGCAACATCGTTTCGGTTCTGCTCAAAGACAAAAAATTTATACTTTAAACAAAAAAGATTTTGCACCGCATTTTATACAATTTTCAGCAACGCCCATTCCAAGAACTTTAAGCATGATACAATCAGAATTTTTACAATTTAGTTTTGTCAAACAAATGCCTTTTAAAAAAGATATTTCTACTTTTTGCATACAAAATGAAGATTTTTCAAAATTAAATGAAAAGATAAAAGAAGAGATTGCGCAAAATCATCAAATTATTATTATTTATCCTTTGGTTAATCCAAGTGATAAAATTCCTTATCTTTCTTTGGAACAAGCTAGTGAATACTGGCAAAGTCATTATGAAAAGGTTTTTATAACTCACGGAAAAGATAAACAAAAGGATGAAATTTTAAAGCGTTTTCGCGATGAAGGAAATATTTTATTAAGTACTACCGTCGTAGAAGTTGGAATTTCTTTGCCAAGATTAAGTACTATTGTCATAGTTGGGGCAGAGCGTTTAGGACTTGCCACTTTACATCAACTTAGAGGAAGAGTCGGAAGAGTGGGGCTTAAAAGTAGTTGTTATCTCTATACAAAACTTAAAGAAATTCCTATACGTTTAAAAGAATTTGCAAACACTTTAGATGGTTTTAAAATCGCAGAACTTGATCTTAAAAATCGTTTGAGTGGAGATTTGCTTGATGGCTTTTTTCAACATGGAAGTGAATTTAAATTTTTTGATTTTTCTAAAGATGAAGAGATTTTAAAACAAGCAAAAGAGGACTTGAGAAAAATAAAAATTTAATTTTTTATGATGGCGTCGATTAGTAAGACGCCTTATTGATAAAGCATATTTTTAAAATGAGAGGCTATCATCTGTGCTCGTTGTAAAATTACATTTTTCATTTCTTCATTATAGATTTTATCCAAGCTTTCTTCAAAAAGTTTTAACCAAATTTCAAAAAATTCTTTAGGAAAAGAAGGTAATTCGAGATGCTTTTTTAAAGGTTGTCCATTGTAATCACCTTTGCCTAAAAGAATACCTGACCAAAAATTTCCTATTTTTATTTTATGTTCCTCCCATTGTTTGTCGCTTGTTCCTATGGCATTGTTAAAAATAGATCCCAAATTTTCATCTTTTCTTATTTTTTCATAAAATATTTCCATAAGTATTTTTATATTTTCTTGGGTAATAGTATTTGATTTCATAGTCGATTTTCTCCAATATTAATTTTATAAAGCTAATATAACAAAAAATAGGAGAATTTTATTTAACATAGGTTAAAAATGAAGGATGAAAATTTATTAAAATATTTATATAAAATAGGAAAAACAAGAAAAATGCAAAAAAATAATATTTTATTTTATGAAGGAGAATTGGCAAAAAATTTTTTTATTTTATTGCAGGGAAGAATACGAGTTTATAAACATGCTAAAGGTGAAAAAGAAATTACTCTGCATTATTTCAAACCTTTTGATTTTATTGCAGAAATGCCAGCTTTTAAAAGATTAAATTATCCAGCGAGTGCTATCTGTGAGGAGGAGAGTCAAATATTAGAAATTAATTTTATTGAGTTTGAAAATTTATGTAATAACAATAATGAATTTAACTTGATACTGATTAGTTCTTTATTAAATAAGATAAAAATTTTGGAGAAAAAGATATTGCAGAATTCTTTAGATTTGAAAACAAAATTACTAAAATATATTTTGGAAAATGAAAAAAAATTAGATACAATTCCCCAAAAACAAATTGCGATAGATTTAAACGTAAGAGTGCAGTCTTTATCTAGGATGTTAAAAGAGTTAAAATTAGTCAAACTAATTGACACAAAAAAAGGTAAAATTGAAATTATAAATAAAAAAGCACTCTTGGATGAAGTTTGGTAAAATTAAGGATAAAAAGAATATGGATTTAAATTTTATAATCAATCATTTAAGTGTATTTGCAATAGCTGGTTGGCTTACTTTGAAATTAAGTTTTTTTGGTATAGCTTTTTCTATAATTATAGGATTATTTTGTATTTTAATGAGTTATTTTAGAATTAAATTTATAGAACAAATGTGTAAAATTTATATAGAATTATCTCGAAATACTCCTTTATTGATACAGCTTTTTTTTCTTTACTATGCTTTGCCCAAATTTGGCATCCATTTAGAAAAAATTCCTCCTTTAAATTTGATTTGTTTAAGCGTTGATGAAACTTTACGCCCCGCTTTTGCTTGTGCGATTGTTGGTCTTAGTTTTTTGGGTGGATCTTATATGGCTGAGAGTTTTAGATCGGGATTTGAGGCTATTAGAAAACAGCAATTTGAAGCAGGGCTTTCTTTAGGTTTTACAAAATTGGGAAATTTTTGCTATGTTATTTTACCTCAAATACTTGCTGTTTCAATATCAAGCATTAGTGCAAATATTATTTTTCTTATTAAAGAAACTTCGGTGGTAAGTATCATAGCCTTGCCTGATTTGGTCACGGCTATGAAAGATTTAAATTCTCTAACCTATAAAACAGATGAGCTTTTATTTCTTTTGTTTATGGGGTATTTATGCATTATTCTACCGATTTCTTTGATATTATTTTTTGTGGAAAAAAGGCTTTCAAATGCTTAATTTATTAAATTTAGATACTTTAAATCGTCTTTGGCAAGGTTTATTTGTTACGCTTGAAATTTCCATAATTAGTATTATAATTACATCTTTCTTTGGGCTTTTTTTAGGTATTTTGATGAGTTTTAAAAATCGCTATATTTATATTTTATGCCGTTTTATTTTAGAATTTGTGAGAATTATGCCTCTTTTGGTTTGGCTTTTTATAGTATATTTTGGTTTTTCAAGGTGGCTTGGGGTTAATTTAAGCAGCACAGCTTCAGCTATTATTGTATTTAGTATTTGGGGAAGTTTTGAGATGATGGATTTAGTTAGATCTTCATTGCAAAGTATTCCTAAACATCAATATGAAAGCGCTAAAAGCTTAGGTTTAAATAAATTTCAAGCGTATTTTTATATCATTATTCCACAAGCCTTCCGTCGTCTTACTCCTGTAAGTATGAATTTGCTTACTCGTATGATTAAAAGCACAACCTTTGCTTATTTAATTGGTAGTGTGGAGCTTGTAAAGGTAGGGCAGCAAATTATTGAATTTAATAATAAAAACGATTTAGCTCCTTTTATAATTTATGGTTTTATTTTTTTTATTTTTTTTATAATTTGTTATCCTATTGCTTTATATTCTAGAAAATTAGAAAAAAAATGGAGTTAAAATGAGTATTTTAAAAGTAACAAATTTGCAAAAATATTATGGAACTCATCATGTTTTAAAAAATATTAATTTAGAGGTAAAACAAAAAGAAGTTGTTGTGATCCTAGGTCCGAGTGGCTGTGGGAAATCAACTTTTTTAAGATGTATTAATGGATTAGAAGAAATTGCAGACGGAACGATACAAATTGGTCAGGATAAAATCGATAAAAATTTTAAAGATTGGACAAGGGTGCGTCAAAAAGTAGGCATGGTGTTTCAATCTTATGAATTATTTGAACATTTAAGTGTTAAAGATAATATACTTTTAGGCCCTTTAAAGGTGCAAAAAAGATCCAAAGAAGAAGTTTTAGAAGAGGCTAAAATATGGCTTGAAAAGGTAGGGCTAATCCATAAACTAGACGCTTTTCCTAGAGAATTAAGTGGGGGGCAAAAACAAAGAATTGCTATAGTAAGAAGCCTTTGTATGAATCCAGAACTCATGCTTTTTGATGAGGTAACGGCAGCACTTGATCCTGAAATTGTTCGTGAAGTTTTAGAAGTTATGTTAAATTTAGCTAAAGATGGTATGACTATGTTAATTGTTACACACGAGATGGGCTTTGCCAAAGCAGTTGCTGATAAAATAGTTTTTATGGATAATGGCGAAGTGATCGAGGAGAATAACCCACATGATTTTTTTGAAAATCCTAAAAGTGAAAGGGCGAAAAAATTTTTAAATTTGTTTGATTATCATAAATAATTTTATGATAATATTCTTTTTTAAAGAATATCTGGTAAAATTAATAAATATTTTCTTGACAAAATGTTTTTTTTAATATATAATTCGTCTTTTAAAAATTTTGATTCTAAATTTTAGGACGTAAGATTTGCTGGTTTAGCTCAGTTGGTAGAGCAGCTGCCTTGTAAGCAGCAGGTCGGGGGTTCAAGTCCCTTAACCAGCTCCATATTTATTTTTTTTAACAGTGTTTGACCAGATATTTTATATGGTGACAATGGTGAGTTACTCAAGTGGCCAACGAGGGCAGACTGTAAATCTGCTGGCTTTCGCCTTCCGTGGTTCGAATCCACGACTCACCACCATGCTTTGCGGGAGTAGCTCAGTTGGCTAGAGCATCAGCCTTCCAAGCTGAGGGTCGCGGGTTCGAGTCCCGTTTCCCGCTCCAATGTTTAACTGGGAGCTGTGTTTTCATTATAACTACAGTATATTCCCATAATTTTTTTCAGTTGTCTGTATTATATTGGTTTTCTGAGCGCTCGTATGGCTCAGAGGTAGAGCACTCCCTTGGTAAGGGAGAGGTCGCGGGTTCAATTCCCGCTATGAGCTCCATTGTTTTATTGAAAAGATTATAAATATAGACTTGGTTTTGCTTACATTTATTTTTATATTGGAGGAAAAAAATGGCTAAAGAAAAATTTTCACGTAATAAGCCACACGTAAATATAGGTACTATCGGTCACGTTGACCATGGTAAGACTACTTTGACAGCTGCTATTTCTGCTGTTCTTTCAAGAAGAGGTTTGGCAGAGCTTAAAGATTATGATAATATTGATAATGCTCCTGAAGAAAAAGAACGTGGTATTACCATTGCTACTTCTCATATTGAATATGAAACAGAAAATCGTCACTATGCACACGTTGATTGTCCAGGTCACGCTGACTATGTTAAAAATATGATTACAGGTGCTGCACAAATGGACGGTGCGATTCTTGTTGTTTCTGCAGCAGATGGCCCAATGCCACAAACTAGAGAGCATATTCTACTTTCTCGTCAAGTTGGTGTTCCATATATAGTTGTTTTCATGAATAAAGCAGATATGGTTGATGATGCTGAACTTTTAGAGTTAGTTGAAATGGAAATTAGAGAATTATTAAGCTCTTATGATTTCCCAGGAGATGATACTCCAATTATTTCTGGTTCTGCATTAAAAGCTCTTGAAGAAGCTAAAGCTGGTCAAGATGGCGAGTGGTCTAAAAAAGTATTGGATCTAATGGCAGCAGTTGATAGCTATATTCCAACTCCAACTCGTGATACTGAAAAAGATTTCTTAATGCCAATTGAAGATGTTTTCTCGATTTCTGGACGTGGTACGGTTGTTACCGGAAGAATTGAAAAAGGTGTAGTTAAAGTAGGTGATACTATTGAAATTGTTGGTATTAAAGATACACAAACTACTACTGTTACCGGCGTTGAAATGTTTAGAAAAGAAATGGATCAAGGTGAAGCTGGAGATAACGTAGGTGTTCTTCTTCGTGGTACTAAAAAAGAAGAAGTTATTCGTGGAATGGTTCTTGCAAAACCAAAATCAATTACTCCTCATACTGATTTTGAAGCTGAAGTTTATATTTTAAATAAAGATGAAGGTGGTAGACATACTCCATTCTTTAACAATTATAGACCTCAATTCTATGTGAGAACAACAGACGTTACAGGTTCTATTAAATTAGCAGATGGCGTTGAAATGGTTATGCCAGGTGAAAACGTAAGAATTACAGTAAGCTTGATAGCTCCAGTAGCTCTTGAAGAAGGAACACGTTTTGCTATTCGTGAAGGTGGTAAAACAGTTGGTTCTGGTGTTGTTTCTAAAATAATTAAATAAATATTATGAGAAAGTCAAGTTTTTTATACTTGACTTTTGTTTTAAGGGAAAAAAATGAGAATTAAAGTTGGTTTAAAATGTGAAGAGTGTGGTGATATCAATTACAGCACTTATAAAAATAGTAAAAATACAACTGAAAAGTTAGAATTAAAAAAATATTGTCCAAGATTAAAAAAACATACACTTCATAAAGAAGTAAAATTAAAAAGTTAAGCTCTTAGGGCAATAGCTCTAACGGTAGAGCGTCGGATTCCAAATCCGCAGGTTGGGGGTTCGAATCCCTCTTGCCCTGCCATATTAAGGTTTATATAAATGGAAAAATTAATAACTTATTTTAAATTATCAAAGGCTGAACTAAGGAAAGTAATTTTTCCTTTAAAAGAACAGGTGCGAAATGCTTATATTACTGTTTTTATAGTAGTTGCGGTTATTTCAGTATTTTTGGCATTAGTAGATTGGATTATGTCATCTATTGTTTCTTTGGTTGTATAAGGAGATAATGGTGAATACTTATAAATGGTATGCAATTCAAACTTATGCTGGTAGTGAAATGGCTGTAAAAAGAGCTATTGAAAATTTAGTTAAAGATAATGGTATTGAGGATAGACTAAAAGAAATAGTTGTTCCAACAGAAGATGTTATCGAATTTAAAAATGGAAAAGAAAAAATTAGTGAAAGAAGTTTGTATTCAGGATACGTGTTTGCAAATCTTGATTTAAATACGGAACTTTGGCACCGAATTCAATCTCTTCCAAAAGTAGGACGTTTTATTGGGGAATCAAAAAAACCAACCCCTTTAACAGAAAAAGATATCAATTTAATTTTGGAAAAAGTTCATAATCGTGCAGCTCCTAAACCAAAAATTTCTTTTGAAGAAGGAGAAAATGTAAGAATCACTGAAGGCCCATTTGCGAATTTTACTGCTATTGTAGAAGAATATGATATGGTTAGAGGTTTATTAAAATTAAATGTTTCTATTTTTGGACGTTCAACTCCAGTGGAGATTTTGTATTCTCAAGTTGAGAAAATAATTTAAATTTATTAAGGAGAATTGTTATGGCTAAGAAAGTTGTAGGCGAAATTAAATTACAAATTGCTGCCACTAAAGCAAATCCATCGCCACCAGTTGGCCCTGCTTTGGGACAGCAAGGTGTTAATATTATGGAATTTTGTAAAGCTTTTAATGAAAGAACAAAGGATATGGCAGGTTTTAATATCCCTGTTGTTATCACAGTTTATGCAGATAAGAGTTTTACTTTTATTACAAAACAACCACCAGCTACAGATTTAATCAAAAAAGCAGCTGGTATTTCTAAAGGCACAGATAATCCTTTAAAAAATAAAGTGGGTAAATTAACTCGTGCTCAAGTTTTAGAAATTGTTGATAAAAAAATTGCGGATTTAAACACTAAAGATAGAGACCAAGCAGCAAAAATTATTGCTGGTTCAGCTCGTTCTATGGGTGTTGAAATCGTTGATTAATCCTTTTGACCGCTAAAGTAAAAAGCGGTAGCACTTTAAAAATGCGGAGAGTATAAAAATGGCTAAAATGGTAAAAAGATTAAAAAATTTATTAGAGAAAATTGATTCAAATAAAATTTACAGTCTTAATGAGGCAATAGAAACAGTTAAAGAGTTAAAATCAGCAAAATTTGATGAAACTGTCGAAATTGCTTTAAAATTAAACGTTGATCCAAGACATGCTGATCAAATGGTAAGAGGATCTGTTGTGCTTCCTGCTGGAACAGGTAAAAAAGTTCGTGTAGCTGTTATTGCAAAAGATGCTAAAGCAGACGAAGCTAAAAATGCTGGAGCAGATATTGTTGGAAGCGATGATTTAGTTGAAGAAATTCAAAAGGGAAATATGAATTTTGACGTATTGATTGCGACTCCAAATTTAATGGGTTTGGTAGGTAAAGTAGGTAGAATTTTAGGTCCTAAAGGTTTAATGCCAAATCCAAAAACTGGAACAGTAACTATGGATGTTGCACAAGCTGTAAATAATGCTAAAAGTGGGCAAGTAAATTTTAGAGTTGATAAACAAGGAAATATCCATGCTGGACTTGGAAAAGTAAGTTTTTCTAAAGAGCAATTATGGGATAATATCTCAACTTTTATAAAAGCTATTAACAAACATAAACCAGCTGCAGCAAAAGGTAGATATATTAAAAGCGCTGCTTTATCTTTAACTATGAGTCCATCGGTAAAACTTGAAATTCAAGAGTTACTTGATATGAAATAAAGAGTTGTCAAAAACTCTTTATTTTTTTGAAATAAACATTTGAGAAAATGTTAATTTTTTGAAATGTTTATTTTAGATTGAAGATAGTCGAGGCGTAAGCTTAATTGGAAAATTTCCTCTCTACTTGAAATCTCAATCGGAAAGGAGAAAATGTGACTAGAAGCGAAAAAGTTGAAGTTATTGCTAAGCTTGAAGAAAATTTCAAAGCTAGTGAAGCTATTATAGTTTGCGACTATAAGGGTTTATCTACTAAGAAATTGGAAGAACTTAGAAATAATGCAAGAGAAAATAATGTAAAAGTTCAAATTATTAAAAATACTTTGGCTAACATTGCTCTTAATAATTCCGGAAAAACAGGTCTAGTTCTTAAAGATACCAATATTTATCTTTGGGGAGAAGATCAACTTAGTGTTTCAAAAGTAGCTGCTAAATTTGAAGAAAACAATGAAAAATTTCAAATTAAAACTGCTTTTGTTGATGGTGAAGTTGCAGATGTTGCTAAGGTTAAAGCCTTGGCTAAAATGCCTTCACGCAATGAGTTGCTTGCTATGCTTTTGCAAGTTTGGAAAGCGCCAATTGCCAACTTTACTATTGGTTTAAATGCGCTAAAAAATAAAAAAGAAACTGAATAAAAAGGATTTAAAATGGCAATTTCAAAAGAAGATGTATTAGAATATATTTCAAATTTAAGTGTTCTTGAGCTTTCTGAGCTTGTAAAAGAATTTGAAGAGAAATTTGGTGTATCAGCTGCTCCAGTAATGGTAGCTGGCGGTGCAGCAGCAGGTGGCGGTACAGCAGCTGCTGAGGAAAAAACAGAATTTGATATTGTTTTAACTGACGGCGGTGCTAAAAAAATCGAAGTAATTAAAATCGTTAGAGCTTTAACAGGTCTTGGACTTAAAGAAGCTAAAGATGCTGTAGAGCAAACTCCTTCAACTTTAAAAGAAGGTGTAGCTAAAGCTGAGGCAGAAGAAGCTAAAAAACAACTTGAAGAAGCTGGTGCTAAAGTAGAACTTAAATAATTTAATTTTTTAAATTGGATTTAGTTTAAGAAGATTTGTTTTTAACAAGTCTTCTTTTTTTGTTTTTACCTAGTTTTTAGGTCTTCTTTTTTAAATTTACAAAATTTACCATGAGGTATATGCAAATGTTAGATAATAAATTAAGAAATCGTTTAAGAGTAGATTTCTCCAATATTTCAAAACAAATAGAAATTCCAAATCTTTTACAATTACAAAAAGCTAGTTTTGATTATTTTTTAAATTTTAATAATGGTGAAAGTGGTATAGAAAAAGTTTTTAAATCAATTTTTCCAATACATGATCCGCAAAATAGATTGAGTCTAGAATATGTAAATAGTGAAATAGGTAAACCAAAATACACTATTCGCGAATGTATGGAAAGAGGTTTAACTTACTCTGTAAATTTAAAAATGAAAATCCGTCTTACTTTACATGAAAGAGATGAAAAGACAGGTGAGAAAGTTGGTATAAAAGATATTAAAGAGCAAGAAATTTATATCAGAGAAATTCCATTAATGACAGATCGTGTGTCTTTTATTATTAATGGAGTGGAAAGAGTTGTTGTTAATCAGCTTCATAGAAGTCCTGGTGTAATTTTTAAAGAAGAAGAAAGTTCAACAGTAGCTAATAAGCTTGTTTATACGGCACAAATTATTCCTGATCGTGGTTCTTGGTTGTATTTCGAATATGACGCTAAAGATGTGCTTTATGTGAGAATTAACAAAAGAAGAAAAGTGCCTATAACTATGCTTTTTAGAGCATTAGGGTATAAAAAACAAGATATTATAAAGCTATTTTATCCTATTCAAACAATCCATGTTAAAAAAGATAAATTCTTGACCGAATTTAATCCTAGTGATTTTATGGATAGAATAGAATACGATATTAAAGATGAAAAAGGTAAAGTTGTCCATCAAGCGGGAAAAAGATTGACAAAGAAAAAAGCCGAGCAATTGATTAAAGATGGATTGAAATGGATAGAGTATCCAGTAGAGGTTTTATTGAATCGTTATTTGGCAAATCCTATTTTTGATAAAAATAGTGGCGAAATACTTTTTGATTCTCTAACGCTTATCGATGAAAGCAAACTTGCAAAAATTAAAGAGCAAAAAAGTTTTGAAATTGCAAATGATTTAGCTAATGGTGTAGATACTGCTATTATCAACTCATTTATACAAGATAATGAAACTTTAAAACTATTAAAACAAACTGAAAATATTGAAGATGAAAATGATCTAGCTGCAATAAGAATTTATAAAGTTATGAGACCTGGTGAACCAGTAGTTAAAGATGCGGCAAAAACTTTCGTTAATGATTTATTTTTCAATCCAGAAAGATACGATTTAACCAAAGTTGGTCGTATGAAAATGAATCATAAATTAGGTCTTGATGTTCCTGAATATGTAACCGTTTTAACCAATGAAGATATTATTAAAACTGCAAAGTATTTGATCAAGGTTAAAAATGGCAAAGGTCATATTGATGATAGAGATCATTTAGGAAATCGTCGTATTAGATCTATAGGTGAACTTTTGGCTAATGAGCTTCATTTAGGATTGGCAAAAATGCAAAAAGCTATCCGAGATAAATTCACCTCTTTAAATTCGGATATTGATAAAGTTATGCCTTATGATTTGATTAATCCTAAGATGATCACTACAACAATTATTGAATTTTTCACAGGTGGGCAACTTTCTCAATTTATGGATCAAACAAACCCACTAAGCGAGATCACTCATAAGCGTCGTTTATCTGCGCTTGGTGAAGGAGGACTTGTTAAAGAAAGAGCAGGTTTTGAAGTTAGGGATGTTCATGCGACTCATTATGGTAGAATTTGCCCAGTAGAAACCCCAGAAGGGCAAAATATTGGTTTGATTAATACTCTTTCAACTTATGCTAAAGTGAATGAACTCGGTTTTGTTGAAGCACCTTATAAAAAAGTTGAAAATGGAAAAGTTACTGATGAAATTGTTTATTTAACTGCTACACAAGAAGAAGGTTTATTTATCGCACCTGCTTCCACTAAGGTAGATGCTAAGGGTAATATCGTTGAAGAATTCGTTGAAGCAAGACAAGATGGAGAAACTATTCTAGCTAAAAGAGAAGAAGTTCAACTTATCGATCTTTGTTCAGGTATGGTTGTTGGGGTTGCAGCTTCTTTGATTCCTTTCTTGGAGCATGATGATGCAAACAGGGCTTTGATGGGTTCTAACATGCAACGTCAAGCTGTTCCTCTTTTAACTTCAAGTGCTCCTATTGTAGGTACTGGAATGGAGAGTACTATCGCGCGTGATGCTTGGGAAGCTGTTAAAGCTAAGCGTGGCGGTGTAGTAGAAAAAGTAGATAATAAAAGTATTTTTATCTTGGGTGAAGATGAAAAAGGTCCTTTTATTGATCACTATATTATGGAGAAAAATTTACGCACTAACCAAAATACAAATTATATTCAACATCCTATTGTTAAAAAGGGAGAAGTGGTTAAAGCAGGGCAAATTATTGCTGATGGTCCTTCTATGGATCAAGGAGAATTGGCTATCGGAAAAAATGCTTTAATTGCTTTTATGCCTTGGAATGGTTATAACTATGAGGATGCTATCGTAGTAAGTGAAAGAATTATTCGTGAAGATACATTCACAAGCGTTCATATCTATGAAAAAGAAATTGAAGCTAGAGAATTAAAAGATGGTATAGAAGAAATCACCAAAGATATACCAAATGTTAAAGAAGAAGATGTTGCTCATTTAGATGAAAGTGGAATTGCAAAAATAGGAACTCATATTAAACCAGGTATGATTTTGGTTGGAAAAGTTTCACCAAAAGGTGAGGTTAAGCCAACACCAGAGGAAAGACTTTTAAGAGCTATTTTTGGTGAAAAAGCAGGCCATGTCGTAAATAAGTCTTTGTATGCTACTGCTTCATTAGAAGGTGTAGTTGTAGATGTAAAAATATTTACTAAAAAAGGTTATGAAAAAGACGAAAGAGCTTTAAAAGCGTATGATAAAGAAAAAATGTCTTTAGAAAAAGAACATCACGATAGACTTTTGATGATGGATAGAGAGGAAATGCTTAGAGTTTGCGCTTTATTGTCTAAATCAACTTTAACCAGCAGTCAAAAAATCGGTGATAAAACTTATAAAAAAGGTGAGAAAGCTGATTTAAGCGATTTAGAAAAAATCAATCGTTTTACACTTACTACTATTATTAAAGCTTATTCTAAAGAAGTTCAAAAACAATATGAAGATTTGAAAAATCATTTCCAAA
Source organism: Campylobacter sp. 2457A (assembly GCF_020135895.1). Lineage (NCBI taxonomy): Bacteria > Pseudomonadati > Campylobacterota > Epsilonproteobacteria > Campylobacterales > Campylobacteraceae > Campylobacter > Campylobacter sp. 2457A. The sequence goes on from NZ_JACHTO010000014.1 coordinate 38,342, forward strand.
ATGAAAAGAAAAAACTAAAAGCTGAACATGATGAAAAACTTGAAATTTTAGAAAAAGATGATATCTTACCAAGTGGAGTAGTAAAACTTGTAAAAGTTTATATTGCTACAAAACGAAAGCTAAAAGTGGGCGATAAAATGGCAGGACGCCATGGAAACAAAGGTATTGTTTCTACCATAATCCCAGAAGTTGATATGCCTTATCTTGCAAATGGAAAAAGTGTAGATATTGCACTCAATCCTTTAGGGGTTCCAAGTCGTATGAATATAGGTCAAATTTTGGAAAGTCATTTAGGACTTGTTGGATTAAGACTTGGGGAGCAAATTCAAGAAATCTTTGATAGAAAACAAAAAGATTTCATTAAAGAATTAAGAGCAAAAATGCTTGAAATTTGTTCTATTCCAAGACTTGCAAATGAAAAAGAATTTATTAAAAAATTAAGCGATGAAGAACTTTTAGATTATGCTAGAGATTGGAGCAAGGGGGTTAAATTTGCAACTCCTGTTTTCGAAGGTGTCAATATAGAGGAATTTAAAAAATTGTTTGAATTAGCAAAAATTGACATGGATGGAAAAACAGAGCTTTACGATGGAAGAACCGGTGAAAAGATAGCAGAGCGTGTTCATGTGGGATGTATGTATATGTTAAAACTTCACCACTTAGTCGATGAAAAAGTTCATGCAAGAAGTACAGGACCTTACAGTCTTGTAACCCAACAACCAGTTGGTGGTAAAGCACTTTTTGGAGGTCAAAGATTTGGAGAAATGGAAGTGTGGGCACTTGAAGCTTATGGAGCGGCACATACTTTAAGAGAAATGCTAACTATTAAATCAGATGACGTAGAGGGTAGATTTAATGCTTATAAAGCAATTACCAAAGGAGAGAATGTTCCAGCGACAGGAATTCCTGAAACATTTTTTGTTTTAACTAATGAACTTAAATCACTTGCATTAGATGTTGAGATTTTTGATAAGGATGAGGACAATGAGTAAATTTAAAGTCATAGAAGTAAAAGAAGATGCTAGACCTAGAGATTTTGAAGCTTTTCAACTAAGGCTTGCTAGTCCTGAAAAAATAAAATCTTGGTCTTATGGAGAAGTAAAAAAACCAGAAACGATCAATTATAGAACTTTAAAACCTGAAAGAGACGGTCTTTTTTGTGCTAAAATTTTTGGTCCTATCCGTGATTATGAATGTCTTTGCGGTAAATATAAAAAAATGCGTTTTAAAGGTGTTAAATGTGAAAAATGTGGCGTTGAAGTTGCTAATTCTAAAGTTCGTCGCTCAAGAATGGGGCATATTGAACTTGTAACTCCAGTAGCGCATATTTGGTATGTGAATTCTTTACCAAGTCGTATAGGCACACTTTTGGGTGTAAAGATGAAAGATCTTGAGCGTGTGCTTTATTATGAAGCTTATATTGTTGAAAATGCTGGTGATGCATATTATGATAATGAAAATACTAAAAAAGTTGAATATTGTGATGTTTTAAATGAAGAACAATATCAAAATTTAATGCAGCGTTATGAAAGTAGCGGTTTTAAAGCAAGAATGGGTGGAGAGGTTGTTCGAGATTTATTGGCTAATTTGGATCTTGTAGCTCTTTTAAATCAATTAAAAGAAGAAATGGCCGCAACTAATTCAGAAGCAAAGAAAAAGACTATCATTAAACGTTTAAAAGTGGTTGAGAATTTTTTAAATTCAAATTCTAACACTGATGTTGATAGTGAAAATGCAGTTCCTAATCGCCCAGAATGGATGATGATAACTAATTTACCAGTATTGCCACCAGATTTGCGTCCTTTGGTTGCTCTAGATGGTGGAAAATTTGCGGTTTCTGATGTAAATGATTTATATCGTCGTGTTATCAATAGAAATACTCGTCTTAAAAAGCTTATGGAACTTGATGCACCAGAAATCATTATAAGAAATGAAAAAAGAATGCTTCAAGAAGCAGTAGATGCTTTATTTGATAATGGTCGTCGTGCTAATGCAGTTAAAGGAGCCAATAAGCGTCCTTTAAAATCTTTAAGTGAAATTATCAAAGGTAAGCAAGGACGTTTTAGACAAAACTTGCTTGGAAAAAGGGTTGACTTTTCGGGACGTAGTGTTATTGTTGTAGGTCCAAAATTAAGAATGGATCAATGCGGTCTGCCTAAAAAAATGGCTTTAGAGCTTTTTAAACCACATTTATTAGCTAAGCTTGAAGAAAAAGGTTACGCAACAACCGTTAAACAAGCAAAAAAAATGATAGAGAATAAAACCAATGAAGTTTGGGAATGTTTAGAAGAGGTTGTAAAAGGTCATCCTGTTATGTTAAACCGTGCTCCAACTTTACATAAGCTTTCTATTCAAGCTTTTCATCCGGTTTTAGTTGAAGGTAAAGCGATACAATTACATCCTTTAGTATGTGCTGCTTTTAACGCAGACTTTGATGGGGATCAAATGGCGGTACATGTGCCGCTTTCTCAAGAAGCCATTGCAGAATGTAAGGTGCTTATGCTTTCTTCGATGAATATTCTTTTACCAGCGAGTGGTAAATCAGTAACTGTTCCTTCGCAAGATATGGTTTTGGGGATTTATTATCTTTCTTTAGAAAAAGCAGAAGCAAAAGGATCTCATAAAATTTGCACAGGCATTGATGAAGTAATGATGGCACTTGAAAGCAAATGTTTAGATATTCATGCAAGTATACAAACTGTTGTTGATGGTAGAAAGATTACAACGACAGCAGGAAGACTTATTATAAAATCTATTTTACCTGATTTTGTTCCTGAAGCTAACTGGAATAAAGTTTTAAAGAAAAAAGATATAGCAGCACTTGTTGATTATGTTTATAAACAAGGTGGATTGGAAATCACAGCTAACTTTTTAGATAGACTCAAGAATTTAGGTTTTGAATATGCCACAAAAGCGGGTGTTTCTATCTCTATAGCAGATATTATTGTTCCTGATGATAAGCAAAAGGCTATTGATGCAGCTAAAAAGCAAGTTAGGGAAATTCAAAATTCTTATAATCTTGGTTTAATAACCTCTGGAGAAAGATATAATAAGATTATTGATATTTGGAAAAGTACAAATAATCTTCTTTCAAAAGAAATGATGAAGTTGGTTGAAAAAGATAAAGATGGCTTTAACTCCATTTATATGATGGCGGATTCTGGAGCTAGGGGTAGTGCAGCGCAAATTTCTCAGCTTGCTGCAATGAGAGGACTTATGACTAAGCCAGATGGCTCTATTATTGAAACTCCTATTATTTCAAATTTCCGCGAAGGTTTGAATGTGCTTGAGTATTTTATATCTACTCACGGTGCTAGAAAAGGTCTTGCAGATACAGCACTTAAAACTGCAAATGCAGGTTATTTGACAAGAAAATTAATTGATGTTGCACAAAATGTGAAAATTACCATGGAGGATTGTGGTACACATGAGGGAGTAGAAATCAATGAAATTACTGCGGATAGTTCTATAATAGAAACATTGGAAGAAAGAGTTTTAGGAAGAGTTTTAGCAGAGGATGTGATCGATCCTATTACAAATTCTGTTCTCTTTACAGAAGGTACTTTGATTGATGAAGAAAAAGCAAGAATGTTTAGTGAGAATGGCATTAAGAGTGTGAATATCCGAACCCCAATTACTTGTAAAGCTAAAAAAGGAATTTGTGCTAAATGTTATGGTGTAAATCTTGGCGAAGGAAAACTTGTTAAGCCAGGTGAAGCTGTTGGTATTATTTCTGCACAGTCTATTGGAGAGCCTGGTACTCAGCTTACGTTAAGAACTTTTCATAGTGGTGGGACTGCAAGTACAGATTTGCAAGATAGACAAGTTAGTGCTCAAAAAGAAGGTTTTATAAGATTTTATAATTTAAAAACTTATAAAAATAAAGAAGGAAAAATAATAGTTGCAAATCGTAGAAATGCAGCTATTTTATTAGTAGAACCAAAAATAAAAGCTCCATTTAAAGGGGTAATCAGTATAGAAAATATCCATGAAGATGTGATTGTTTCCATTAAGGATAAAAAGCAAGAAATTAAATATACGCTTAGAAAATATGATCTGGCAAAAGCAAATGAGTTGGCAGGAGTTAGTGGAAACATAGATGGCAAATTATATCTTCCTTATCAAAATGGTACCGAAGTTGATGAAAATGAAAGCATTGTAGAGGTTATTAAGGAAGGATGGAATATTCCTAATCGTATTCCATTTGCAAGTGAAATTTTAGTTAAAGATGGTGATCCAGTTGTACAAAATATCAAAGCAGGTGAAAAAGGCACCTTGAAATTTTATGTTCTCAAGGGCGATGGTCTTGATAGAGTTAAAAACGTTAAAAAAGGTGATATAGTTAAAGAGAAAGGTTTCTTTGTTGTTATTGCTGATGAAAATGGAAGAGAAGCAAAAAGGCATTATATTCCAAGAGAATCAAAAATTGAATTCAATGATAGTGCCCTTATTGAAGATTCTAGTGTTATCATAGCGAGTGCTCCAAAAAAAGAAAGTATTGTTATTGCAGAATGGGATGCTTATAACAATACCGTTATTGCTGAAATTGATGGAACTATAAGTTTTGAAGATATTGAGGCAGGTTATAGCGCCGATGAACAAGTTGATGAAGCAACAGGTAAGCGATCTTTAGTGATCAATGAATATCTTCCAAGTGGCGTTAGACCAACTTTAGTGATTGCTGGAAAAGGTAATAAGGCGGTGCGTTATCAATTAGAGCCAAAAACGGTTATTTTTGTACATGATGGTGATAAGGTTTCACAAGCTGATATTTTGGCAAAAATTCCAAAAGCCGCTGCAAAATCTAAAGATATTACAGGAGGTCTTCCAAGAGTTTCCGAGCTATTTGAAGCAAGAAAGCCAAAAAATGCCGCTGTGATTGCTGAAATTGATGGTGTAGTTCGTTTTGATAAACCATTGCGTTCAAAAGAAAGAATAGTAATTCAGGCGGAAGATGGCACAAGTGTTGAATATTTAATTGATAAATCAAAACATATACAAGTTAGAGATGGTGAATTTATACACGCTGGAGAAAAACTAACCGATGGTGTGGTTTCAAGTCACGATATACTTAAAATTTTGGGCGAAAAGGCCTTGCATTATTATTTAATTTCTGAAATTCAGCAAGTTTATAGAGGACAAGGTGTTGTGATTTCAGATAAACATATTGAAGTTATTGTTTCACAAATGTTAAGGCAAGTAAAAGTTGTTGATAGTGGGCATACTAAATTTATAGAAGGTGATTTAATATCTAGACGTAAATTTAGGGAAGAAAATGAAAG
>NZ_JACHTO010000015.1:0-42963 GCF_020135895.1 Campylobacter sp. 2457A
TTATCAAAGGCAATATAAGCTTGATAATATTTTTTGCAAGAATGAAATTTGCTATAATTTGAATTTTTAAATTTATTGTAAGGAAAAATAAATGCGTTATGGTGAAAAAGAAATCAAAGAATTTAATGTAGATAATATGGAAATTTGGCCCAATGATGCTAAAAATGACTATATCATAAAGATCACTTTACCTGAATTCATGTGTTGTTGTCCTAGGAGTGGTTATCCTGACTTTGCAACGATATATCTTGAGTATATACCAGATCAATTCGTCGTTGAACTTAAAGCTATAAAACTTTATATCAATACTTTCATGTATAGAAATGTTTCACATGAAGCAAGTATCAATGAAATTTACAATACCTTAAAAGACAAACTCAAACCAAAATGGATCAAAGTTGTAGGGGACTTCAATCCACGTGGAAATGTGCATACAGTCATAGAATGCCGCAGTGATATGGTGGTACCTAAGTGAGTAGAATCTTCCCATTTTTTAATAAAAATTTAAAATTTTTCTAAAATAAATATGATATTAAATATTAAAATTATATAATTTATAAATCTAAAAAATTTTAGATTGATTAAAATTTTAAGGGAAGACATGGATAAAAAATTATTGAGTATAGTTGCCGGTGTGTGCTTGTTTGCTAATATAGCTTTAGCGGATGAAAAATCAGGATTTTTCATAGGAGCTGATGCTGCTTGGATGCATTCTAATGTAAAAGGTGATCTTAAGCATAATTTAACAGGTATGACTTTCAATGGAGATGTGTCAGGAAATATCCCTAATTTTGGATTAAGAGCCGGATATCGTTTCAATGAATCACATAGAATTTATGCCGCTTATAATTATTCTGACGAATTTAATGATTTGATTAAAACTCCAAAAATTCAAATAGAGGGCGATTTTACGACACATAAGTTTTTATTAGGCTATGATTTCACTCCAAAGCTTTTCACAAATACAAGGGCGGTTTTAGGTGTGTATTCTGGTTATGCAAAAACTAATATCGATCTAAAAACATCGTTTTTATCTCTATCTCAGAATTTTGATGGTTTTGTTTATGGAGCGAAATTGGGTGCTCTTTATGAACTTACTCCACGCAATGAAATAGAGTTTGGCGTTAAGGCAGAACAAATTCGTTATAATTCTAGAAATTTCTACCAAAGCAAAATTGGATCTAATTTTTATGATCCTAAGCAAACAAATTATGGTGTATATCTAGGATATGCTTACAAATTCTAAGCGAAAAAATATCGCTTTTTTAGGTGCTGGATCTATAGCAAACAAAATCGCACCGATGCTAAAACAAGCAGGATTCCACCCGTATGCGGTGGGATCTTTAAGCCGTGCAAAAGATTTTGCTTTGACGCATGGTTTTGAAAAATTTTATACTGATTATGAAGGATTACTCAAAGATCAAAATATCGATCTTGTTTATATCAACACCCCACATTCTTTACACTATGATCATATAAAGCTTTGTCTTGAAAATCATAAAAATGTGCTTTGCGAAAAATCTTTCACTTTAAATTTCAAACAGGCTAAAGAGGTGGTGGAATTAGCAAGGGCTAAAAATGTGCTTTTAGCCGAAGGCATTTGGACGCGTTATATGCCTTATATAGATATCATTAAAGATCTTTTGGCAAAAGATTTAATCGGCGAAATAGTTAGCATAGAAGCAAATTTAGCCTACAATGTTACACATAAAAACCGCATAACAAGTTTAGAGCTTGGTGGTGGTGCTTTGCTTGATGTAGGAATTTATACACTTAATTTTGCTCTTAGTTTTTTAAAAGATGAAATTAAAAATATTATTGCAACTTGTAAAAAAATGCCTAGTGGTGTAGATGAAAGCAATGGGATCATCTTAGAATTTCAAAAGGGTGCTTTTGCTTTTTTAAATTCAAGTGTAGCTGCTATTAGTGATAGAAAAGGCGTTATAAATGGAACAAAAGGTTATATTTGCGTCGATAATATCAACAATCCAAATTCTATAAAAGCTTACGATAAAGAAAGAAAGCTAATAAAAGATTGTCTCGTGCCAAGTCAAATCAATGGCTTTGAATACGAATTTGAGGCCTGTTTTAAAGCCCTAGAACAAAATAAAATAGAATGTGATGAAATGAATCATGAAGAAATTTTAAAAATGATGAATTTGATGGATAGGGTGCGTGAAAAAATGGGAGTGAAATTTATCGGCGAGTGATCAACTACCCCCACCGATAAAATATTTTTCAACATCATCAAGCAATTTTTCACAAATTCTTGATTCTGTATTTTTATCCACAACAAGATTAATCGCAGTTTTTGTATCCCTAAAACTTCCAGCGGATTTTGAATTTTCACGCGAAAGCTTTTGATTATCTTTGGTGTATTCTATAGTGATATTAAATTTAAGCGCGGCACTGGCTTCACCTAGATTGGTTTTGATTAAAACATTCATTTGAGAAGCTTTGGCTAAAGTCGCTTGAGTTTTATTGACAATTTCTTTAAAACGTTGGCAAGAACGGATCAAAGAAGAGATGAATTTGTTATCAAGTCCCTCATAAGCAACTTTGAGTTTATTTTTTATATCTTTTGTACTTTCTTTTTCTGGAGCAACAAAAACCATGTAAAAACCATTTTTTATTTGAACGTTATCGCTTTTTGTATCACGCCCACTTGACATTACTTTGACATAAATTGCATTATCAAGATATACGCGATCAACCATAGGGCCGTAAATTTCGTATTCTTTTTTGCGAACAATAACCTCTCTTGCTAAAACATTGAGTTTGACATTGGCTTCATGGATAATGGGTTCCATTTCTTTTTTAATTTCAAGTAATTCTTTTAACATAAAAATCCTTTTCTTGTTAAAGGGTTGATTTTGAAAAATTTTTCTTTAAAATATCAAATTAGCTTTTATATTTTTAAAACTAAATTATATCATAACTAATTTACTATATCGTTTTAATGAGAATTTATTTTAATCCATTTTATACTAGAATGATCAAATAAAGATTATTAAAAGTTTTAAAAAATGGTGGCTCCGATTGGACTTGAACCAACGACCACTACCATGTCAAGGTAGTGCTCTACCAACTGAGCTACGGAACCATGGTGGAGCATAGCGGGTTCGAACCGCTGACCCCAACGCTGCCAGCGTTGTGCTCTCCCAGCTGAGCTAATGCCCCTTGTTTTAAGAAATTTGAATTTTAGTAAAATATTACTTTTTTTTGCCTGAAAATTTTAAGTAAAAATTAAATTTTTTGCAATTTTATTGGAATATTTGTAAAATTTTTTTGATCGGCTTTTAATAACAAAAATAGTTTGATTAAATTTATTGATTAATTTTTTATAAATATTTAGGTAAGTTTTTGATAACTTTACCATCGGCATAAGTTTGATCAATGGCAGACAGGAAGGGATTCGAACCCTCGAAAGCTTGCACTTTACACGCGTTCCAGGCGTGCTCCTTCAACCGCTCGGACACCTGTCTAAAATCGTTATTATAGCTAAAATTTTTCAGAATAAAGAAAAATTTTAGAAAAAAAAGCTATAATTTTGACTTAAAAACTTTTTGTCAGGGTAGCTCAGCTGGTTAGAGCGCTGGTCTCATAAGCCGGAGGTCGGGAGTTCAAGTCTCCCCCTTGACACCATTTCTCCAAATTTATCTCAATATAATTTAACAAATTTTAAATATTTGTTTTATAATTGTTAATTTATTTAAAGAGTTCTTATAATTTTGCTAATTTTTAAGTAATTTATGCTAAAAATAAGCCATGGAAAAAAATATTATTTTAGAAAATAATTCATATTTGGAAAAATTTTTTTCACATTTAAAAATGGATAAAGAATCTATTTGTGAAATCATTTGTGAAAATACAAAAACCTTTATAAATCAAGCTCCGCATAAAATAAAACAAGTTAAGGGCCATAAATACAAAGATAAAACGATTTATGAGTATAAGCTAAAGTTACCTAAACAAGCTTACCGTTTGGCATATATTTTTGATGGAGATGATATTAGGATTTTTTATATTTCTAAGACTTTGATCAAGGCTGATTTTACAAAAGAAATAGCAAAAGTAGTGTAATGATACAAAATAAAGATTTTATTCAAATTTGTTTTAAAAATTTAAAGCAAATCAATACTTTGGATATTTTGATTTTTCAAACTTCAAAAAAAGACAGAGCTATAAAAGTTCAAAAAATATCAGATGAAAGATTCAATGTTTTTGAGGAAGGTTTCTTTTGTAAAGAATTTTTAAATTTGGATGATAAAGAACTCAAAAAAATTCTCAAGCAACTTCAAAAAATAGAATTTCCAAGATCAAATCAGCTTTGGTTGAAAATAATTAAAAATAAATGATTTTATCATTTATTTTTAATTTGGATAAAGTGGAGTATTAATTAGTCTATTTGGGAGATAGAATTAGTTTTTATTTGTTTTGTCTTTAAAAATTACCCAAGCCATTCCAAAAAAACCAACAATTACCACTGCTGATACAAAAATAATTTCAAAAATATCTAAACTTGTCACGGTGTTTTTACCCTTTCTTTTAATTGCCCGCAAGCCGCTGAAATATCAAGACCTTTGCTTTCTCTTATGGTGCAAGTGACACCTTTTTGACTGAGTAAATCTTGAAATTTGATAGCATTTTCTAATTTAGGGCGTTGATATAAACTTCCTTCGTGAGGATTGAAAAGTATCAAATTTACTTTAGCCTTGATACCATTTAAAAGCTTAACAAGCTCCTTAGCGTGTTCTATTTTATCATTTACATTATCAATCAATAAATACTCAAACATCACTCGTTTTCTTTGATCTATAGGGAATTCTTTGACTGCTTCCATGATAGCAGCGATATTGTAAGCTTTATTGATCGGCATTAATTCCGTACGGAGCTCATCGTTTACCGCATGTAAGGATATAGCAAGGAGTACTCCTAAATTCATTTTGCCTAATTCTTTTATTTGTTTAGCTAAGCCACTTGTGCTAATGGTTTGTCTGCGAGGGCTGATAGCTAGACCATCATTACAAGAGAGTATTTTAACTGCTTTGGCGACATTTTTAAGATTATCAAGGGGTTCGCCCATGCCCATATAAACTATATTGATTCTTCTTTCATAAGGAATTTGATTATCTTTTTTAATGTAGAGAATTTGTGCAACAATTTCTCCAGCACTAAGATTTCTTTTAAGTCCGCCTTTTGCAGTCAAGCAAAAGCTACATCCGCTTTTACATCCTACTTGAGATGAAACACAGATTGTAAATTTTGCATGAGCTATTCTTTTGCCTTCTTCATCAAATTTTTCTTTTTTCATCGGCAATAAAACGCTTTCTATGCGTAAGCCATCTTTTAATTCAAAAAGATACTTTATGCTTTCATCTTTGCTTTTTTCTTTAAAGACGCATTTTAGAGCATCGAAATAATATTCTTTATTTAATTCTTCTCTTAAATTTTTAGGCAAAGAACTCATTTCTAAAAAGCTATCGGCGTATTTTTGATAGATCCATTGATAAATTTGTTTCACGCGAAACGTTGGTTGAATTTTATCTTCCAATTCTTCAGGAAGAAAATCTAAGATATTAATAGGTTTGTCCAAATAATCTTCCTTGATTAAATATAGTTGTGTTCTTTTAAATAATTTTCTAATTTTTCTTTGGCTTTTTTGTGATTTTTTATAAAATCTTCATGTGCATTTTCATTACAAAAATTTGTCGCACACAAAATGCATTTTGCTTGAATATTAAATTTTTTCGCAACACTAAAGACAGAAAAAACTTCCATATTTTCAAAATCTAATCCAAATTCAGCTAATTTTTTAGCCGCAGAAGTATTTTGGCAAATATAATTTGAAGAATTGATCTTGTAGGATGTTTCTTGTGAAACATTTTCAATATTAGTATTAAAATGAATTTCATTAAGTGTTGGGGTATAAAAATTTTCACTGATTTGAGAATATTCTATATTGAAAACATGGGAACTTTCATAAATTCCAAGAATTTCACCTTTATCATAAATTCCACAACTTCCTATAAAAAGCAGATCTTTAGGTTTTTCTTTTAAGCAAAGCTCTGTTAAGTTAATACCCGATTCTATAAGCCCAACTCCTATACTTTTAGCAAAAGAAAAATTTTCATTACCACCAGCACAAACAATCATAAAGTTCTCCTAAATATATTTTTAGTATAATTTTAACTAAATAAGACTTAAAATTAAGAATTTTTGGTTAAAATAAAAAGTTCAATCATGGTAAAAGCGAAAAAACATTACGGACAAAATTTTTTAAATGATAAAAGCATATTAGATAAAATCATCCAAGCCATACCCAATGGTGTGAAAAATATAGTAGAAATTGGGCCTGGCTTAGGTGATTTAACGCAAGAACTTTTGAAAATTTCTAATGTAAAAGCGTATGAGATTGATTCAGATCTTATCCCTATTTTGCAAAATAAATTTCAAAAAGAATTAGAGTGCGGAAGGCTTAATTTAATTCATAAAGATGCAAGCGAAATTGCATGTCTAGATGAAAAGAAGTATTTTTTAGTTGCTAATTTACCTTACTATATAGCAAGTCATTTGATTTTGAAAGTTTTAGAAGATGAAAATTGCTCAGGCTTAATAGTAATGGTACAAAAAGAAATGGCGTTGAAATTTTGTGCTAAGCATGGAGAGAAAGATTTTTCAGCTTTGGGAATTTTAAGCGCTGTTATTTGTGATTGCGAAATACTTTTTGATGTTAGTCCTGAATATTTTTCTCCACCACCTAAGGTGATGTCAGCGGTGATAAAAATGACTAAATTTAGGGAATACAAAGATTTTTGCCATATCGACACTTTTAAGAGATTTTTAAAAGAATGTTTCAAATCTCCAAGAAAACAGCTTATGGGGAATTTAAAAAACCATAAGATAAAATTGGAAGAAATTTTTAAAGAGTTGGAAATTAAATTAAACTCAAGGCCACATGAAATTTGCGTTGATTCATACCTTAAAATTTACGAAAGAGTAAAGGAAGACTATGAACGAAAACAACAATGAAAATAATGAAAATTCTGTAAAAACAAAGAAAAATAGATTTTATAATAAATTCAAAAATCGCAAGAAAAAAACAACAGATTCTGATAATGAAGCATCCGATCAGGCGAATTTGAAAAATTCAAATGAAAAAGCTAGTGCTGGTTTTAAAAATACTGATGAAGAATCTAAAGAAAAAAGAAAAAAAAGAAATCGCAATTTACCTTCTAAACTTAGTGGAAATGAAGATTGGCAAATAGCTCTTGCAGAATGTATAGAAGCTAATCGTGTTTCACATGAAAATCGTTTGCACCCTTTAAAATACAATAACTCTAGCGAACATAAAATCCGCGTTATTCCCCTTGGGGGACTTGGTGAAATTGGTGGAAATATCACTGTTTTTGAAACAAATAATGAAGCAATTATTGTAGATATCGGTATGAGTTTTCCAGATGGGACTATGCACGGAGTAGATATCATCATACCTGATTTTAGTTATATTAGAAAAATTAAAGATAAAATAAAAGGTATTATTATTACTCATGCACATGAGGATCATATAGGAGCTGTGCCGTATTTTTTCAAAGAATTTCAATTTCCTATTTACGCTACACCTTTAGCTCTTGGAATGATTTCAAATAAATTTGAAGAACACAATCTTAAAGCTGAAAGAAAATGGTTTAGACCGGTTGAGAAAAGAAAGGTTTATGAAATAGGTGAATTTAGTGTAGAATGGATCCATATTACACATTCTATTATCGATGCTTCAGCCTTAGCGATTAAAACCGATGCAGGAACGATTATCCATACAGGAGATTTTAAAATAGATCAAACTCCAATCGATGGCTATCCTAGTGATTTAAATCGTTTGGCTTATTATGGAGAAGAGGGTGTTTTATGCCTTTTGAGTGATAGTACCAATTCTTATAAAGAAGGTTATACTAAAAGCGAAAGTTCAGTAGGACCAACTTTTGATCAAATTTTTTCTAAGACTAAAGGTAGAGTGATAATGAGTACTTTTAGTTCAAATATACACCGTGTTTTTCAAGCGATCAGCTACGGGTTAAAATACGGAAGAAAAGTTTGCGTGATAGGTCGTTCTATGGAAAGAAATCTCTATACAGCTATGGAGCTTGGCTATATTAAACTTGATCGTAAAATTTTTATCGATGCAGATGAGGTGAATAAATTTAAAGACAATGAAGTTTTGATTGTAACCACAGGTAGTCAAGGTGAGACTATGAGTGCGCTTTATAGAATGGCAACAGATGAGCATAAATTCATCAAAATCAAACCTACAGATCAGATTATTATTTCTGCTAAGGCAATCCCAGGCAATGAAGCTAATGTTTCTGCGGTGCTTGATTATCTTTTGAAAGCGGGAGCTAAGGTTGCGTATCAAGAATTCAGCGAAATTCACGTAAGTGGTCATGCAAGTATAGAAGAGCAAAAATTAATGCTAACGCTTGTAAAACCTAAATTTTTCTTGCCAGTACATGGAGAATATAATCATATTTTAAAGCATAAAGAAACAGCTATGAAATGTGGAATTCCAGAAAGAAATATTTATCTTATGAGTGATGGGGATCAAGTTGAAATTTGCCAAAAATATATCAAGCGTGTTAAAACGGTTAAAACTGGTAAAGTCTTTGTAGATAATCAAATCAATAAGCAAATTGCCGATGATGTTGTTATTGATCGTCAAAATTTAGCAGATAATGGTATAGTTGTGATCATCGCTCAACTTGATAAGGCAACAAAAACTCTTATTAATAAACCTAGAGTTTTTAGTTATGGACTTGTGGCTGATAAACACGATCATGCTTTTTCTAAAGAAATGGCAGATGTTTTGAGTCAATTTTTTGCCAATGTAAAAGATGAAATTTTAAATGATCCGAGATTTTTAGAAAATCAAATTCGTCAAGTGCTTAGAAAACATATTTTTAGAAAAATTAAAAAATATCCAACTATAGTTCCAACTATTTTTGTGATGTGATCAATGAGAATCAATAAATTTATATCGCACAATAGTCGTTACTCTCGTCGTGAGGCTGATGAGCTGATTAAACAGGGCTTAGTAAAAATCAATAATAAAATAGCCCTTTTAAGTGATGAGGTTAAATTTGATGACAAGGTTTTTTTAAAAGGAAAAAGATTACAAAAAAGAACGCAATTTAGTGTCATCATTTATCATAAACAAAAAGGTGAAATAGTCAGCAAAAAAGACGATCGTGGAAGAAAGACGATTTACGATACTTTGCCAAGACAATTTAATACTTGGCTTAGCGTAGGAAGACTTGATTTTGCAAGCGAAGGTTTGCTTTTGCTAACGGATTCTCCTGTTATAGCCGATGCTTTGATGCATAGTGATTTAGAACGTGAATATTATCTTAAAGTTAAAGGTGTGGTGAATAAACAAGTTATAGAGGCTATGCAAAATGGCTTAGAGATAAAAAATGAAAAAAAAGGCGCCCATGCAAAAACTAAAATTACCTCTATGACTTTTTCTCCTTTTTTGGATTTTGAAATTTTTGGATCAAGTGGGGGTTATACTAAATTAAGAGTAGTGATCAATGAAGGTAAAAATAGAGAACTTAGGCGATTTTTTGGACATTTTGATTTGGAAGTAATGGATCTTAAGCGTGTGGCTTTTGGAGCTTTAGATCTAGGTGTTTTAAAAGCTGGAAAATATCGCTATTTAGAAAATGGAGAATATGATAAATTGCGAGATTTTTTAAAATCCAATGAAATCAAATATTAAAAAGCCCTTTCGGACTTTTTAATATTTTAGTATTTTTCAAAATATTTTTGAATTTTGGCACTATCATGAGTTTTTGTAAGAGCCAACATTAAAAGAACTCTTGCTTTTTGCGGATTTAAATTTTGAGCACTGATAAAACCTAAATTTTGATCATCTTTGCTGACTGCTACAGATCCTGCAACCACTCTAGTGCTTACAGCTACTTTTAATCCTTTTTTCATCAAATCTTTTAAGACTTCTTTTTGATTTTCATGGATGCTTCCAGCTCCACTTCCTGCTACAACCAAACCTTGAGTTCCATTATCAAACAAAGCCTTAGCTGCAACGCCACTTCCATCATTGGAATAAGTATAAAGTATATCAACTTTTGGTAAAGTTTTTAATTTGCTAACATCAAAAGGAGTTTTTGTAGTATGATCCTTTGAGATTGTATTGTAGAAAAAGACTCTTCCATCAACTATATAACCTAAATTTCCAAAATCAGGCGAAGTAAAGGCATCAACGTTAAGAGTATGGGTTTTAACCGCTCCTCTTGCACCTAATATTTTATCATCCATCGCGATCATTACGCCTTTATTTTTTGCATTTTTATTGGCTGCTAAGGCTACAGCATTGTAAAGGTTTTTTGGGCCATCCGCACTCATAGCAGTTGCTGGACGCATAGCACCGACTAAGACAACAGGTTTATTGCTTTTTACGGTTAAATTTAAAAAATAAGCCGTTTCTTCCATAGTATCAGTTCCGTGAGTGATTACAATACCATCCACATCTTTTTTAAGCAATTCATTGATTTTTTTGGCTAGTTTTAACCAAATTTCATCATTCATATTAGAACTATCAATATTAGCAATTTGCTCTCCGCTTACTTGTGCGATATCTTTGATTTGAGGAACAGCTTTGATTAGGGTTTCTACGCCTATAACTCCGGCTTTATATCCCGTTGTTTCAAGTTCGCTATCAATCGAACCAGCTATAGTCCCACCGGTTGCTAAAATCACAATTTTTGGCTTAGCTTCTAAGCAACTAACACTCAATAGCAAAAATACTATTAATGAAATAATATTTTTCATACCTTCCTCCTTTTTTAAATATTTAAAAATTATAATATAATTTAAATAAAAATAAATAAATTTTAAACTAAATATTTAAAAATAAGAAAGTATTTTTACTCATTTATAAAAAATAATAAAATTGATTTTTTAATTTTTAATGCTATAATTTGCCCCTTTAAGTTTGCAGGTTGCAAAATAACATTTTTAGAGGTTTTTTATGGAAAATTTTTTAATTAATTTTTTTCATTTATCCCAAATTAAAAGTTTCTTACTCATTATTTTAATTGCTTGTCTTTTTGTCTTGCTCAAATTTTTCAAAAAAAGACTAAAATTTTATTTAATCATGGCAATTTCTTTAATTTTTGGTTTTGCTTTAGGGTATTTTTTACTTTATTTAGCAGGTTTTCCTAATGAAGAAATATCAAAATTTAGTTCTTCAAATTCTTTACGTTGGTTTTATGAAATTCATATTTGGATGAATTTTCTAAACACTTTGTATATAAGTATTTTAAGGCTTTTAGTCATTCCTTTGGTATTTATTTCTTTAATCCATGTTTTGATACATTTAGATGAAAAGATTCAAATAAAATCTTTGTTTTCTCGTGCTTTTTTTTGGTTTTTATTTTCAACGGGCATTTCAGCTTGTATTGGAATTTGTATTGCAATGGTTGCAAATCTTGGAAATAATATAGCTTTTGCATCAAATTCAAAAAATCTTCACGAACTTAAAGGTTTAGATGAGATCATTTTAAATTTAATTCCAAATAATATCATCAATGCTATGAATTCAAACAATATTTTAGGGGTGATTATATTTGCTTTTATTTTATCTTTTGGGGTAAGAAGTCTAAAAGAAAATCGTGGATTTAGAATTTTTTCTTTATTGACTAGTTTTCTACATCAAGTTATCATGAAGATCAGTCTTTATGTGATAAAAATCATGCCTTATTTTATCATTACAATGATCGCTAATGCCTTGATTTTAAATGGCTATAAGGTGCTTATTGATTCAATTTATTTTATAGCTTTGCTGTATGTTTCTTTTGTGGCTGTTTTTATTTTACATGCGTTATTATTATTGCTTCATGGGTTAAATCCTTTTATGTATTTTAAAAAGGCTTTGCCGGCTTTATTGATGGCCTTTAGCTCAAGAAGTTCAGCAGGAACTTTACCAGTTACCATTTCTACTTTAACTCAAAATTTAGGTGTTACTCATACTAATGCTTCTTTTGTTGCAAGTCTTGGAACAACTATGGGAATGAATGGTTGTGCCGGATATTATGCAGGAATGATTGCTGTTTTTATGTTTCATGCTCTAAATATACCTATGGGTATGAGTGAAATATTAATAACGATTGCTTTATGCATCATTGCTTCTTTTGGTATCGCTGGAATTCCAGGTATCACGATAATGATCATCTCTGTTATGCTTTCAGGACTTGGAATGCAAAGTCATTTTGCCTTACTGGCTATCATTTTAGCTATAGATCCTATACTTGATATGGCAAGAACTTGTAGCAATGTTTCAGGAGCTATGGTTGTAAGTCTTATAACAGATAAAGAAATGAAAAATTTAGACATGAAAAAATATCAAGAAAATTAAAATATAAATTTTTAGGTAGAATTAAAATTTTTTCAAAGAATTTATAAGATTTTAAATTCTTTGAATTGAAATTGAACTATAGATTTTTTATAAGTATCTAAGATCTTAATATTTGTTAAAAAGTTTTTGCATATCTTAAGAAAAACCCATCTGTTCTAGGTTCTAGCATCAAATTAGGCACACGATCTACTAAAACAAAATTCCAAAATCCAGCTACTGCAGCACCTGCTATAATATCTCTTGTGTAGTGTTTATCTGCTTTTACGCGAGAATAAGCTGTATAAGTGGCTAAGATGTAAGGAATAATTGCTTGTTTAATCACATATCTTTTATGGATAAAAGTCGCTCCAAAAAATGCTGCCGCGCTATGTCCACTAGGAAAGGATAGATTGTCGCTTTTATCAGGTCTTTCTTCTTTAACAATACGTTTAAGAATTTCTACACTTGCTTGAGTTGCAGCAAAACTCAATGTATAGGGTAAAATTCCATTTTTAAAATCATCATTATAAAAAAGCAATCCAAAAGCATAAATTGGGACTGCAATTTGAGTTATATCTCCTGCATTTTTGACTTGCTTTTTATCATCAAAAATATTTGCATTTAAGTTAGAAATGAAAATCAATAATAAAAAAGCTTGGATTAATTTCATATCAAACCTCCAAATAAAAAATAATGAGATTTGTATTTTACCCCCCCCCTGAATTTAAACTTAAAAAAGTATTTTTAAATTATTTTTTATTAATATTTTTAAATTTTTCATCCAGATATAATTATATTTTTTTCCTTTTTAAAAGGATAAAAATATAATTTTTTATCAAATTTTCTTGACTTTTGAAAGCCAAATTTACTATACTCTCATTTTTATTTTTGGTTAGTTTTAAACTAACGAGTTCTTTTTAAAGGAAATATCATGGAAAGAATTAGGCTTAAGCTTAAAGCTTATGACCATCGAGTACTAGACAGAACAGTTGCAGCAATCGTAGAAGCTGTCAAAAGAACAGGTGCGGATATTAGAGGTCCAATACCAATGCCTACAAAAATCAAACGCTATACAGTTTTAAAATCTCCACATATTAATAAAGATTCTCGTGAGCAGTTTGAAATCAGAATTCACGCTCGTATGCTAGATATTGTAGCAGCGACTCCAGATACAGTTGATTCTTTAACTAAGCTTGATTTGGCGCCAGAAGTAAGCGTTGAAGTTAGAGCTATGGGTAAATAAAGGATAGAATATGGAATACATTGTAGAAAAAATTGGAATGAGTAGAACTATCAATAGTCCAAGTATCGCTGTAACTTTGCTAAGAGTTGTCAATGCAAAAGTATGCGAAGTTGAGAATGGAAAAGCGATAGTAGCATATTCAAAAGGTAAAACAAATAATAAATGTATCGCAGGACAACAAAAAAAATACAACCTTTCTGCTGAATTTAATCGTTTTGCAACTTTAGAAGTGGCAAATACTGAAGCAGGTGATTTAGATGAAACTCCATTGAGTGAAGCTAAAATTTTAAAAGTAAGTTTTAACTCTAAAGGTAGAGGTTATAGCGGTGTTATGAAAAGACATAATTTCGCTGGAGGTCCGGCAAGTCACGGTTCAAGATTTCATAGACGTCATGGTTCTATAGGTAATAGAGAATGGCCAGGTCGTGTTCAACCAGGTATGAAAATGGCAGGACATTATGGAAATACAAAAATAACTGTTAAAAATGAAGTCGTGTCTTATGATAGTGAAAATAAGATTTTAGTTGTTAAAGGTGCAGTTCCAGGATACAATGGAGCTATGGGTAAAATAAGGATTGCAAAATGAGTAAAGTAACCGTTTTAAATGATAAACTAGAAAAAGCAGGTGAACTTGATTTACCTTCAAAATACGCAGAAGTAAATCCACATAACCTTTACTTATATGTAAAATCTTACCTTGCTAGTCTTAGAGCAAATACAGCTCATACTAAAGGTAGAAGTGATGTAAGTGGCGGGGGTAAAAAACCTTGGAGACAAAAAGGTCGTGGTGGTGCTCGTGCAGGTTCAACTAGAACAAATGTTTGGGTAGGCGGTGCTGTTGCTTTTGGTCCAACTAATGAAAGAAATTATTTTCAAAAAGTAAATAAAAAACAAAAAAGATTAGCACTTGAAAGAGCTTTAGCGGATAAAGCAGCTAAAGGTGCTTTATTTACTGCAGATTCTCTAACTATAGAAAGCGGAAAAACTAAAGACGCAAATGCTGTTATTAAAAAGCTTGGTGTAAAAGATGCTTTAATTGTTAAAGATTTACTAGATGAAAAAACACTTTTAGCTTACAGAAATTTAGCAAATTGCTATGTTGTAGATGTAACCGAAGTTAATGCTTATTTGGTATCTGTGTTTAATGCTGTTATTATGGAAAAATCAGCGTTAGAATCTATTACAAAAGAAGGATAATTATGGCAGATATTACTGATATTAAAACAATACTTTATACAGAAAAAAGTTTGAATTTGCAAGAGCAAGGTGTCGTAGTTATTCAAACTTCTCCAAAGATGACTAAAACAAGTTTAAAAGCTGTTTTAAAAGAGTATTTTGGCGTAACTCCACAAAGTATCAATTCTTTAAGAATGAGTGGAAAAGTTAAACGCTTTAGAGGTCGTTTGGGGCAAAGAAACGATTATAAAAAATTCTATGTTAAGCTACCTGAGGGTGTTAGCTTAGAAAATGTGGAGGCTTAAGATGGCAATTAAAACTTATAAACCATATACTCCAAGTAGAAGATATATCACTGGTTTAAGCTCAGAAGATATTACAGCAAAACCAAGTGTTCGCTCACTACTTGTTAAACTTCCATCTCATGCGGGACGCAATAGTTACGGAAGAATTACAAGTCGCCATAAAGAAGCTGGCGCTAAAAAACTTTATAGAATTATAGACTTTAAACGTCGTAAATTTGGTATCGAGGGTAAAGTAGAAGCAATCGAGTATGATCCATACAGAAATTGTAGAATCGCTCTTATTTCTTATAGAGATGGTGAAAAAAGATATATTATCCAACCACGTGGATTAAGCGTAGGTGATATAGTTGCTGCAGCAGAAGGCGGACTTGATATTAAACCAGGTAATGCAATGAAGCTTAAAAATATTCCTGTGGGTACTATTGTTCATAATATTGAATTAAAGCCAGGAAAAGGCGGTCAAATGATCCGTTCAGCAGGTGCTTATGCTCAACTTATGGGTAAAGAAGAAAAATATGTAATCTTAAGACTTGCAAGTGGAGAAATGAGACAAGTTTTAGCTGAATGTATGGCTAGTATCGGTGAAGTAGGCAATGAAGAATGGTCTAACATCACTATAGGTAAAGCGGGTAGAAATCGCCATAGAGGTATCCGTCCTCAAACTCGTGGTTCTGCGATGAACCCAGTTGATCACCCACACGGAGGGGGAGAAGGTAAGAAAAATTCTGGACGCCATCCAGTAACCCCATGGGGCAAACCAACTAAAGGTGCAAAAACTCGCCGTAAAAAAGCTAGTGATAAACTAATAATTTCAAGAAGAAAAGGAAAGTAAGATGGCTAGATCACTAAAAAAAGGTCCTTTTGTTGATGATCATGTAATGAAAAAAGTCATCGCTGCTAAAAAGGCTAATGATAATAAACCTATAAAAACTTGGTCTCGTAGAAGCACTATCATTCCTGATATGATAGGTTTAACTTTTAATGTTCATAATGGAAAAAGTTTTATTCCAGTTTATATAACTGAAAATCATATCGGTTATAAACTTGGAGAATTTGCTCCGACTAGAACATTTAAAGGCCATAAAGGTTCTGTTCAGAAAAAGATAGGTAAATAAGGAGAGGTGTATTTATGAGTAAAGCTTTAATTAAATTCATAAGATTATCTCCGACTAAAGCAAGACTTATTGCTAGAGAAGTTCAGGGGATGAATGCAGAACTTGCAATGGCTAGTTTAAAATTTATGCCAAATAAGGGAGCAAAATATATTGCAAATGCAATTTCAAGTGCGGTAGCAAATGGTGGTTTTGAAGCAAATGAAGTGATTGTAAAAAGTTGTCGTGTGGATGCAGGTGCTGTCTTAAAAAGATTTAGACCACGTGCTAGAGGAAGTGCAAGTCGCATAAGAAAACCTACTTCACATATTTTAGTAGAAGTAGCAAAAGTAGAAACAAAAATCGAAGAGAAAGCAACTAAAAAAGCTTCTGAAAAAAAAGCGACTACAACAGCTAAAAAAACAAGCACTAAAAAAGTAACAGCGAAAAAGGAAAGCTAATGGGACAAAAAGTAAATCCAATTGGTCTAAGACTAGGAATCAATAGAAATTGGGAGTCAAGATGGTTTCCAACTAAAGCTAATTTGGTAGAAAATATTGGCGAAGATTATAAAATAAGAGCTTTCTTAAAAAGAAAACTTTATTATGCAGGAATCAGTCAAATTTTGATCGAAAGAACTGCTAAAAAGCTTCGTGTAACTGTAGTTGCAGCAAGACCAGGTATTATTATCGGTAAAAAAGGTAGCGATGTTGATAATTTAAGAAAAGAATTACAAGATCTTATCGGAAAAGATGTCAATATCAATATCAAAGAAGAAAGAAGAGCAGGAGCTTCTGCACAACTTGCAGCTGAAAGCGTAGCAACTCAACTTGAAAAAAGAATTGCTTTTAGAAGAGCAATGAAAAAAGTAATCCAAGGAGCACAAAAAGCAGGTGCCAAAGGAATTAAAGTTTCAGTTTCTGGCCGTTTAGGTGGTGCTGAAATGGCAAGAACAGAATGGTATCTTGAAGGACGTGTGCCACTTCATACTTTAAGAGCAAAAATCGATTATGGTTTTGCTGAAGCTAGAACCACTTATGGTAACATAGGCGTTAAAGTTTGGATCTTTAAAGGTGAAGTATTGCAAAAAGGTTTGCAGGCTGAAAAAACCGAGGAAAATGCTCCAGCTAAAAAACCAAGACGCACAAGAAGGAGTAAGTAATCATGTTAATGCCAAAAAGAACAAAATATCGTAAAATGATGAAAGGGCGTAACAGAGGTTATGCTAATCGTGGGACTGAATTTACTTTTGGTGAATTTGCTTTAAAAGCAACTGAAGCAGGAAGAATTAATTCACGTCAAATTGAAGCGGCTCGTATCGCTTTAACTCGTTTCGTTAAAAGACAAGGTAAGACTTGGATTAGAGTTTTCCCTGATAAACCTTTAACTAAAAAGCCTTTAGAAACTCGTATGGGTAAAGGTAAAGGTGCTGTTGAAGAATGGGTAATGAATATCAAACCAGGTCGTATTATTTATGAAATGGCAGGAGTAAGCGAAGAAATGGCTAAAGAAGCATTAACTTTAGCAATGCATAAATTGCCATTTAAAACTAAGTTTGTTACAAGAGAGAGCCAAAATGAAATATACTGAGATTAAAGATAAAACAGCAGCTGAGCTTGCAACAATGCTAAAAGAAAAAAAGGTGCTTTTATTCACTTTAAAACAAAAGCTAAAAACAATGCAGCTAACTAATCCTAAAGAAGTTAGTGAAGTTAAAAAAGACATTGCTAGAATCAATACAGCAATTAACGCTTTAAAATAAGGATAACAAATGGCATTTAAAAGAGAAATTCAAGGCGTTGTTGTGAAAATTGCTGGAGAAAAAACAGCAAGTATTTTGGTTGAAAGAAAGGTTGTTCATCCAAGATATAGAAAAATCGTAAAACGCTTTAAAAAATATCTAATTCATGATGAAAGAAATGAAGTTAAAGTTGGTGATACTGTTGTTGCTGTAGAATGCAGACCACTTTCTAAAAGAAAATCATTTCGCTTAAAATCTGTATTAGCAACAGGAGTTGAGTAATGATTCAAAGTTTTACAAGACTTGCAGTAGCTGATAATAGCGGTGCAAAAGAACTTATGTGTATTAAGGTTTTAGGTGGTAGCAAAAGAAGATATGCTACTGTAGGTGATGTTATCGTTGCATCTGTAAAAAAAGCTTTGCCAAATGGTAAGGTAAAAAAAGGTCAAGTGGTAAAAGCAGTTATCGTTAGAACTAAAAAAGAAATTCATAGAGATAATGGTTCTTTAATTCGTTTTGATGAAAACGCTGCAGTAATTCTTGATAACAAAAGAGAGCCTATAGGAACTCGTATTTTTGGACCAATAGGTAGAGAAGTTAGATATGGTGGCTTTATGAAAATTGTTTCACTAGCACCGGAGGTGTTATAATGGCGGTTAAATTAAAAATAAAAAAAGGTGATAATGTAAAGATTATCACAGGAGATGATAAAGGTAAAACAGGTAAAGTTTTAGCTGTATATCCAAAAACTCTTAAAGTAGTAGTTGAGGGATGTAAAATTGCTAAAAAAGCGATCAAGCCTAGTGATAAAAATCCAAATGGTGGCTTTATCAATAAAGAAATGCCAATGGATATTTCTAATGTGGCAAAAATTCAGGAGTAAGCAATGATGAGATTGAAAGAAAAATATAATCAAAGCATTAAACCTGCATTGGTTAAAGAATTTGATATTAAAAATCCTATGCTTATTCCAGCGATCGAAAAAGTAGTTATCAGTGTGGGAGCTGGAGAACTTGCTAAGGATCAAAAAGTGTTGCAAAATATTGCTGACACAATTTCTTTAATTGCTGGACAAAAAGCTGTTATCACTAAAGCAAAAAAATCTGTAGCTGGTTTTAAAGTCCGCGAAGGATTTCCAGTTGGAGTTATGGTTACTTTAAGAAAAGATAATATGTATGCTTTTCTTGATAAACTAATCTCTATCGCTCTTCCAAGGGTAAAAGACTTTAGAGGTTTGAGTAGAGATGGTTTTGATGGACGTGGAAATTATAACTTTGGTCTTGATGAACAACTTATGTTTCCAGAGGTTGAGTATGATAAAATTTTAAGAACTCATGGTATGAATATTTCTATAGTTACAACAGCACAAAACGATAAGCAAGCACAAAAACTATTAGAACTTATCGGTGTACCATTTGCAAAAGGAAGAAAAGATGGCTAAAAAATCAATGATTGCAAAAGCAGCACGTAAGCCTAAATTTAAAGTAAGAGGCTATACTAGATGCCAAATTTGTGGACGTCCGCATTCAGTTTATAGAGATTTTGGAATTTGTAGAGTTTGCTTGAGAAAAATGGGCAATGAAGGCTTAATTCCAGGTCTTAAAAAAGCAAGTTGGTAAGGAAATAAAATGATAAATGATATAATTTCAGACTCATTAACAAGAATTCGCAATGCGGGAATGAGAAAACTTGAAACAACTAAACTTTTACACTCTAAAGTTGTTGAAGCTTTGGTTGGAATTTTTCAAGCTAAAGGTTATATTGAAAGTTTTAATGTTATCGAAGAAGATAAAAAGAAATTTATCAATGTGATCTTAAAATACGATGAAAAAGGTAAAAGTGTGATTAATGAACTCAAAAGGGTTTCAAAACCAGGTCGTCGTGTTTATAAAGGAAAAGATGAAATTAAACGTTTTAAAAATGGTTATGGTACGATTGTAGTAAGCACAAGCAAAGGCGTTTTAGCTAACGATGAAGCTTATAAAGCAGGAGTTGGTGGCGAAATTTTATGTACCATTTGGTAAAAAAATCTGCTTTTTATGGCATTGGGTATCCATTCTTTGCAAAAAGTAGAAATATCCTAGACAAATAAAAAGGAAAAAAATATGTCTCGTATAGGTAAACAACCAATCGCTATTCCTAGTGGAGTAGAGGTTAAATTAGAAGGAAATTTACTTAAATTTAAAAAAGGAAATTTGGCAAAAGAGCTTGATACAAAAGCTCATGTTAATGTTGAGATTAAAGATAACAATATTCTTTTTTCTCCAAAAGGTGAAGACAGACAAAGCAGGGCTTATTGGGGAACTTATAGAGCTTTAGCTTATAATATTGTTGTAGGTTTAACTCAAGGCTTTTCAAAAACTCTTGAAATCAATGGAGTGGGTTATAAAGCTGCTTTAAAAGGAAAAATTTTAGAATTAAGCCTCGGTTTTTCACATCCTATTAATTATAATATTCCTGAAGGCATTGAAATTGTAGTTGATAAAAATAATGTGATTGTCAAAGGAAGTGATAAGCAAGTAGTAGGACAAGTTGCTGCTCAAATTCGTGAATTTAGACCACCTGAGCCATATAAAGGAAAAGGCGTTAAGTATTCAGATGAGCGTATTATCCGCAAAGCCGGTAAGACATCTAAGAAATAAGAGGACTAAAGAATGAGAGCAAATGTATTAAAAAGAAAATTAAGTTTAAGAATTAAAAGAAAAAAGAGAATCAGAGCAAAAATTTCTGGTTGTGAAAATTTTCCAAGAATCTCTGTATTTAAATCAAATAGAACTCTTTATATCCAAGCAATCGATGATGTTAAAGCTGTAACTTTGGCTGCAGCAGATGGACGCAAATTAGGCATTAAAGCCAACAAAGAAGGGGCTAAAAAAATTGCCGCTGAATTTGCGAAATTATTAAAAGCTAAAAAAATTGAGCAAGCTGTGTTTGATAGAAATGGTTATGTTTATCATGGAGTGATCGCAGTTTTAGCTGAATCTTTAAGAGAAAATGGCATTAGGCTATAAGGGGTAATTGATGGAAAAATATAATAGAGAAGAATTCGAAGAAGTCATTGTTGATATTGGTAGAGTTACTAAGGTAGTTAAAGGTGGTAGAAGATTTAGATTTACTGCTTTAGTGATTGTTGGTAATCGCAAAGGTTTAGTAGGTGTTGGCTATGGAAAAGCTAAAGAAGTTCCAGATGCTATTCGTAAAGCAGTCGATGATGCATTTAAAAATATTGTTGAAGTAAAAACTAAAGGTTCAACTATTGCTCACGATGTAGAAGTAAAATACAATGCAAGTAGAATTTTACTTAAACCAGCTAGCGAAGGTACGGGAGTTATTGCTGGTGGTTCTACGCGTCCTATTGTAGAGCTTGCTGGTATTAAAGATATTTTAACTAAATCTTTAGGCTCAAATAATTCAGCTAATGTGGTTCGCGCTACTATTAAAGCTTTAACAATGCTAAAAGGATAAGTCATGAATTTAACAAAAGCAGCGGGTTCAACGCACAAAACTAAAAGAATAGGTCGTGGCCAAGGCAGTGGTATGGGTAAAACTGCCACTAAAGGTGGAAAAGGCCAAACTGCTAGAAAAGGTTATAATGAAAAAAGAGGTTTTGAAGGAGGTCAGCAACCACTTCAAAGAAGATTACCAAAAGTAGGTTTTACATCTAAAGTAGAAAAACCTTATGTAATCAATGTTGAAAAAATTACAGCTGTAAAAGATCTAGCTGAAATTACAATTGAAAACATCAAAGGTGTTCACAAACTTTCAAAATCTGTGAAAAAAGTTAAGCTTATCGGTGCTAGTGCTAAGGGCTTAGTATCAAAAATTAAAGACGAGAATATTAGCGTCACTGGAACAAAATAATGAATAGAGCATTGACGAATAAGATCTTAATCACTTTAGCTTTTTTATTTGCTTATAGGGTTCTGGCTTATATTCCAGTTCCTGGCGTCAATGCTGATGTGATTGCGGATTTTTTTAACCATAATCAAAATAATGCTTTAGGTTTATTTAATGTTTTTAGCGGTGGGGCAGCACAACGTTTTTCTATTATCTCTTTAGGAATTATGCCTTACATCACTGCTTCTATTATAATGGAACTCTTCGCAGCAACTTTTCCAAGCATAGGTAAGATGAAAAAAGAACGCGATAGTATGCAAAAATACATGCAAATTATCCGTTATGCGACTATATTGATCACTTTAGCTCAAAGTATAGGTGTGGCTATAGGCTTACAAAGCTTACACGGCAAGGGTGGATCAAGTGCTATTATGATAGAAAATTTAAATATGTTTATCGCACTTTGTGCTATTTCAATGCTTGCAGGAACTATGCTTTTAATGTGGCTTGGAGAACAAATCACTCAAAGAGGTATAGGAAATGGTATTTCTTTAATTATTTTTGCAGGTATTGTTTCAGGGATTCCAAGAGCGATTTCAGGGACTATAGGTCAGGTAAATTCAGGAGAGATGAATTTCTTAACCGCTTTTGCTATTTTTGTTTTGATTTTAATTACGATAGGTGCTATTATTTATGTAGAACTTGGAGAGCGTAGAATTCCTATTTCTTATTCTCGCAAAGTAGTGATGCAAAATCAAAATAAACGTATTATGAATTATATTCCGATTAAAATCAATCTTAGCGGAGTCATTCCTCCAATCTTTGCAAGTGCGATTTTAATGTTTCCGACAACCATTTTGCAAACCAGTACAAATCCTTATATACAAGCTGTTAATGATTTTTTAAATCCTAATGGATATGTATTTCACATTTTGACTTTTATTTTTGTGATTTTCTTCGCTTATTTTTATGCTTCTATAGCATTTAATGCTAAGGATATTGCAGATAATCTTAAAAAGCAAGGTGGTTTTATCCCAGGAATTCGTCCAGGAGAAGGAACTTCAAATTATTTAAATGAAGTAGCCTCTCGTTTAACGCTATCTGGTTCTATTTATCTAGGAATTATAGCAACCTTGCCTTGGGTTTTAGTGAAATTTATGGGAGTGCCTTTTCAATTTGGTGGTACTTCAGTGCTTATTGTAGTGCAAGTTGCACTTGATACGATGAGAAAAATCGAAGCTCAAATTTATATGAGTAAATATCAAACCTTAAGTGCGGTAGGTTTGTAGAATATATAATGCAAAAAATAAAGCAAGGAATTTCTAAATTTTTCATTTCCTTGCTTATTTTTGCTTATTTTAGAAAAGTTATTTTTTTAGATTTATCCAAAAATGATCCTTTGGGACAAATGGCTGTTTTATCACACAGAAACGGTGCCATTGATGGTTTTTTATACGCTTTTATTTTTCCTCAAATCCAATTTTTATTAGCTAAAAACTTAAGACGTAGTTTTTTAGGTAAAATTTTCTTTCATGGTATTGAGATCACGAGAAAAAAAGACAGAGAAAAGGCGTTAAAACAAGGTTTAAAAATAAAAGAAAATGATAATTTTAGCACTTTAAAACAATGCTTAAATTTGATGCAAAATGGCAATACTTTGGGAATATTTCCCGAGGGTACTAGTGCTTTAAATCCTAAACATTTAAAATTTGATAACGGAGCTTCCAAAATAGCACATTTAATGCTAAAAAAAGATACTTTAGAAATGACACCCTTGAGCATTTTTTATGATGATCCTGCTAAAATGGGTTCTAAGGTTTTTATTGTAAAAGGAAAGAATTTAAAGTGGGATTGTATCCAAGATAAAGAAAATTTACATACTCAAATCAGCACAGCTTTAGAAAGCATATTAATAGAGTTTAAAGATGAAAAAGAGCAAGAAATTTGCCAAAATTTAGCTGTTTTTGCTTCATTATATAGAGATGATTTGTATTTAAAAATATTAAAGAATTCTAAGATTCTAGAATTGCAAGAAAAGTTGAAGTCTTATGAAAATAAAAGCCATAAAGCTTTTTTATATAAAAATTGTGCCATTTTTCCCAAATCTTTTTGGCTAAGCTTGTGGGTGTTTTTAATTACAGTGATTATTGTAGCACCTACTTTTTTGTTGAATTTACCTACTCTTATAGGTTCTTTTATTGCGGCGAAATTTTCCAAAGAAAAACACACTATAAGTCTTTATAAAATTTTATCTGGAGTAAGTATTTTTACAATTTTTTATGTGATTTTAGCTTTATTTTCTCCGTTTTTAGCTTTTTTATGTATGGGTTTATCTTTATGGGGATTTCATCTTTATGGAGCTTTTAAAAAACATGGAATATCTTTGCTTAATGCCATATTTTTTAAGCGATTAAAACAAGATTATGATGATTTGCAAGAGAAGATTAATGAGTGTTTTAAAGAATAAAATTCAGCTTTTTGAATGTTTATGGCTTTGTCTTTTTGGTATTATGTTTTTAAGGCTTGTTTTTGATGTATTTTTTAGTATTTATACTTTAATTATTTTAGGCTATTTAATGGCTAGTTTTGTTCTTTTGTTTCTTAAAAATTATCGTTTGAAATTTGGTATTTATGTTCTTTTCATGAATAGCATTTTTACCTTAATAAAAGAAATTTCTCCCTTAATCAATGCTGGTAAAAAGGATTATTATCTTGCTTTAATTGATGCTTTTATTTTAGGAGACATTAAAAATTTATCTTTATTTTTTGATAATTTTTCCAATGCTTATTTTACAGAGCTTTTAAGCATCGCTTATTTGCTTTTTATGGTGCAACTTTTATTTTATTTTATTTTTTATCTTTGTAGAGATGAAAAAATTTCAAAAGCCTTTTACAATGGGATTTTAAGTCTTTATGCTATAGGATTTTTAGGGTATATTTTTATTCCAGCTATAGGCCCTTATTTTTATTATGCAAGTGAATTTAAAAGTTTGCTTAACGGATTTTTCTTTAGAGATTTTTTAAACAAAGCTTATCCAAATTTTAGTAATTTTAGCGATGTTTTTCCAAGTTTGCATTGCGGGGTTTCTTTATTTATTTTACTTTTTTTGAAACATTTTGATAAAAAACATTTTTATTTTTGGCTTATTCCTTGTATTCTACTTTGGTTTTCTACGATTTATTTGCGTTATCATTATTTGATTGATTGTATTGTTGGTTTTATTTTGGCATACTTGTCTTATCAACTTGCAAAAAGGACTTTCAATGCAAATTTTAAAATTCAG
The DNA here is from genome assembly GCF_020135895.1 of Campylobacter sp. 2457A. Lineage (NCBI taxonomy): Bacteria > Pseudomonadati > Campylobacterota > Epsilonproteobacteria > Campylobacterales > Campylobacteraceae > Campylobacter > Campylobacter sp. 2457A. The sequence continues at coordinate 25,081 of NZ_JACHTO010000015.1, forward strand.
CGATAAAAAAGCTACAATCTTAGAGTTTTGTGGCGGTAAAGGGGCAAATTTAGCTAAACTAACAAAAGCTGGTTTTAAGGTGCCACAAGGCTTTATTATTAGCGTAAAAGCTTATTACAAATTTATAGAAAATAATAAAAATGTTAAAAATTTGATTGAAAGTTTCAATCATACTTTTGATTATCAAGATTTAGATAAGTTAGAAAAGCAAAGTAAGATCTTAAGGAAAGCTTTTTTAGAGCTTGATTTTGACGAACAATTTTTAAAAGAATTTGATGAAAATTTAAAAGAATTTGATGAAAATACAGCTTTTAGCGTGCGTTCTTCTTCTACAATGGAGGATTTAAATTCTGCTGCTTTTGCAGGAGCGCATGATACTTTTTTAAATATTTATGGTAGAGATGAAATTTTAAAGCATATTAAACTTTGTTTCGCTTCTTTATGGCAAAGTCGTGCTATTTTATATCGTGAAGAAAAAAACTTTTTTCAAAATGAAGCTTGTATGGCTGTTGTGGTACAAAAAATGGTTAATGCTGATTTTGCAGGGGTAAGTTTTTCTATCAATCCTGTTAAAAATCGTAACGATGAAATTTTAATCAATGCAAATTATGGTTTGGGCGAAAGTGTGGTAAGCGGTGAATTTAATGTGGATGAGTATTCCCTTTCAAAGAGTGATTTTTCCTTACTTTCTACCCATATAGCCAAAAAAGAAATTTGTATTATTCAAGATAAATTGGGCACAAAAGAGGAAAAAGTAAGCAAAGAAAAACAAGAAATTCCTTGCCTTACCGAGGAGAAATTAAGGCAAATTGCAAAGTTAAATTGCGAGGTGGAAAATTATTACGCTTTTGCACAAGATATAGAATGGGCTATAGAAAAAAATGAGCTTTATTTGCTTCAAGCAAGAGCGATTACAACATTAGCAGAGCGATGGACGCGTGATGAATCAGCAGAGCGTTATCCAAATGTAATTACTCCTTTTACTTGGGATTATGTGGATAAAGCTTTTCATATTTCTTTAGAATATTCTTTTAAGATGATGAATTTACCAAGTTTTAAAGGTAAATGGTTTGCGAGTTTTAATAATTATATTTATGGTAATCAAAATATCATTTGGCTTTATATGCAAAGTGGCAATTTAGGAATTGATTTTAAAAATTTAAATACAGCGTTAGAGCAAATTTTGCAAAAATATCCTCATGTTTATGAACTACCAAAGCAATGGATGAGGGATTTGGATTATTATTTAAAAGGTATAGGGGCTTTAGAAAATAAAGTAATATCAGATAATAAACAAGCTTTTGATTTTTTAGATGATGTGGTGAAACTCGGCACAATGTACTTTCGTCCAAATATTGCTATATCTATAACTCAAAGCTTGCTTTATAAAATTTTAAAAATATTGTTAGAAAAATTAGTAGGAGAAAAGTCTAGTTTTTATTTTGATATTTTAACCAGTTTTGATGAGAGCAAGACTGCGCAAGTCAATGAAGATTTGCTCTCTTTAGCTAAATTGATCGCAAAAGATCCGTTTTTAAAAAGCGAATTTGAAAAATATAACTCAAAAGAGCTTAAAGAAAAAATATTCGGATATAAAATTTCTCAACAGTTTTTAAAATTTTTAGAAAATCACGGACATAGGGAAATAGAATTTGATCCTTATCATCCTACTTGGGTTGAAGCACCTGAAGTAGTAATTGATAACATTAAGCTTTTGCTAAATAGTGATTTTTCAAATAATAAAAAATTCCAAAAGAAAAAAATATACTTTGATACCAAAAATGAGCTTTTTGCATTATTGCCAAAAGAATGGCATTTTGGCTTTGATGAGCTTTTAAATTTGGTAAAAACTTATACACTTTTGGATGATTTGGAGCATTATGAAACAACGCGTTTGAGTATTTTAGTAAGAAAGGCGGCTAAGGCTATAGGTAAGCATTTTGTAAAATTAGGCATTATAAAAGATCCTATGGATGTATTTTTTGCCCATATGCAGACAATTTCAGCTTATAAGGAAGGCAAGATAACTATCGATAAAGTGCATTTGGAAATAGAAAAAGAAAAAGCACAATATTTTGAAAATTCCAAAAAAATCCCTGCTTGGAATTTAGGCGAAGAGGATGAAATAATCGAAAATGAAAGTGAAATCCTAGAGGGGGTGGCTGGAAGTATAGGAGTAAGCGTAGGAGAGGTTTATTTGGTGCATTCTAAAGATGATTTTTCACATTTTCCCAAAGATGCGATTTTGGTTGCACGAACAACCAATCCTGCTTGGACACCGCTTTTTTATACTGCAAAAGGCGTGATCACAGAAAGCGGAGGAGCTTTATCACATGGAGCGGTGACTGCAAGAGAGATGAAGTTACCTGCTGTAATGAGTGTAAGAAATGCTATGAAAATTCTTAAAAACGGAATGAAGGTAAAAGTTGATGGTGGAAAAGGTAGGGTTTATATTCTTAATTAACCCTAGCTTTTTGTTTTAAAAATACAAATATAGCACAAACCGTAAAAATCACAATAGCCCATATTAAAAAAGCATCAACTAATCCTATTTGTCTTACTATAGGTTGAGATATAATAGGGCTTAAAAATTGTCCAAGGAAAATACAACTTGCTAGTATCCCATAAGCTCTAGCTCTTGCATTTTCAGGACATATGGAAAAAAGATAAGCGGTATTATTAACAAGCATAACACCCCCTCCGGTTCCTAATAATGCTAAGGCCATTAAAACCGCTATAAAGTTATGAACTAAGAACAATAATAAAAAGGAACATCCCACTATAAATAAAGTCAAAATATAAATTTGCTTAATGCTTAAAAAACGCATAATATATTTATAGCTAAGCGAAAAAACTCCATAGCAAAGGGCAGAAACAGACATAGAAATTCCGATGTATTTAGGATCTAAGCCTAAATGCTCCTCGATATAATAAGGAAGTTGTGTTGGAGAAATATAATATACCACCATAATAAAAAATCCTATAAAATAAACAGGAAGGAATTGCCAATAATTTGTTTTTGCCTCCACTTTGCTGTGATTATAAAACTTAAAACGTGGTTCAAAAAGATAAAGTATAGCTATAAGAGTAATAAATATTCCAAGCCCATAAACTAAAAAAGGATAACGCCAAGAATAACTAGAAACAAAACCCGCAATAGAAATAAAAACAGCACCCCCAACTGCACAGAAAAAACCTTGCAAACTCAAGGCATTTTCACGCCGATTAAATCCACCATGGCTATAATAATCCCCAAGTAAAGCTGAAGCTCCAGTCATGATAAAAGCTGTAGCCATTCCAAAAATAGCCCTAGAAAGTAAAATAGCATAGATATCATTGAGAAAAAATCCACTCACTCCAGCTATAGTCCATATTATCATTGCAGGAAAAACAAATTTTAATTTACCAAATTTATCCATTAAAATTCCTGCAAAAGGTGATAAGATAACGACAAAAATGGCGGGCATGGTTAAAACCAATCTCACTAAGATATCAAGGTGAGCTAAAGTAAAACTTGTTGAGTTTGTAGCACCTGCTTGAGTTAAAAGATTTTCAAAATGCCTACTAATTGCTGGCAATGCTGAAGAAATAACCACGCTGCCCAACATGGTCATAGCCGCCATAGAAAATACTGCGATTTTAAAGGTAGATTTTTCGGTAATTTCAACTATTTTCTTATCTAATTTTGTATCATTGGGGTGAAATTGATAATGTTTTCGCATTTTAAAGCCTTTTTTATTTTATTATACTCCAAATTGATTATATGTTTCTATTTTTAGCAATTTATAAGTAAATTTTTAAATTTTTTTAGCTAAATTCAGCTTTTATTTATTAATATAATGAAATGTTTCTAAAAATCAGCATTTGAGGTCTAGCTCATGAAAAAAAATTTAATCATAGTAGAATCTCCTGCTAAAGCTAAAACTATAGGTAATTTTTTAGGGAAAAATTATGAGGTTATAGCTTCTAAAGGGCACATAAGAGATCTACCTAAAACAAGCTTTGGTATAAAAATAGAAAATGATGAATTTATACCAGAATACAGAATAACAAGCGATCATAGCAGTTTGGTTAAAGAGCTTAAAGAAAAAGCAAAAAATGCTTCACAAGTTTATCTTGCAACGGATGAGGATAGGGAAGGTGAAGCTATAGCGTATCATATTGCCAAAGCTATAGGTAAGGATGAAAATATTTTACCTCGTATTGTATTTCACGAGATCACCAAAAGTGCGATTGAAGATGCTTTAAAAAATCCAAGAAAACTTAACATGCATTCAGTCAATGCCCAACAAACTAGGCGTTTATTGGATCGCATAGTGGGTTATAAATTAAGTCCTTTGCTAGGGCAAAAAATTCAAAGAGGTTTGAGTGCTGGTCGTGTTCAGAGTGCTGCTTTGAAAATCATAGTTGATAGAGAAAAAGAAATTCGTGCCTTTGTGCCTTTGGAGTATTTTAGCATTGATATGATTTTTAATTCCGATTTGGATGCTGAGTTGGTTGAATTTGATAAGGCAAAAATTGAAAAACTTACCATTACCAATAAAGATCGTGCAAAATTGATTCTTCAATCTTGTAAAAATGGCGGTTATGTGATAGAAAATATAGAAAGTAAGGAAAGAAAAATCGCTCCACCGCCTCCTTTCATGACTTCAACTTTACAGCAAAGTGCAAGCAATCGTTTAGGATTTAATCCTAAAAAAACTATGATGTTAGCTCAAAAACTTTATGAAGGGGTTAATACTCATCAAGGCATGATGGGTGTGATCACTTATATGAGAACTGATAGTTTGAATTTGGCTAAAGAAGCGGTTGATAAGGTAAGAAAATTGATCCAAAAAGATTTTGGAAAAGATTATTTGCCTAGTAAAGCTAATGTTTATGTAACAAAGGCTAAGGGTGCGCAAGAAGCACATGAGGCTATCCGTCCTACAAATTTGGAATTTACGCCACAAATTGCAGCTAAATTTTTAGATAAAGATGAATTAAAGCTTTATGCACTCATTTATAATCGTTTTTTAGCTTGTCAGATGAATCCTGCTATTTCTCAAACGCAAAATGTTTTTGTAAAAAATGATAGAGCTTTATTTAAAATAAGTGGTAGAAAAATTCTTTTTGATGGATATTATAAAGTTTATGGAGATATGGATAAGGATAAAATTTTGCCTAATCTTAAAATAGGTGAGAACTTAAAAATTCAAAAATTAGAAATGAATTCGCATTTTACTGAACCACCTTCAAGATATTCTGAAGCAGGGCTTGTGAAAAAATTAGAAAGCTTAGGTATAGGACGTCCATCAACCTATGCTCCGACTATTTCAATACTTACAAGTCGTGATTATGTTAAAATTGATAAAAAGCAACTCATTCCTAGTGATATTGCCTTTAATGTAACTGAAGTGCTTGAAAAGAATTTTAGTGATATTGTAGATAGCAAATTCACCTCAAATCTTGAAAATACTTTAGATGATATTGCCGAAGATAAAGCGGATTGGCAAAATATCTTAAAAGAATTTTATTACCCTTTTATGAGAAAAATTGAAGAGGGAAAAACAAAGATTGCAAGTCAAAAAACGGTGACAAAATTAGGTGAGACTTGTCCTGATTGTGGAGGAGAACTTGCGATAAGAAAGGGACGTTTTGGTGAATTTGTGGCTTGTTTAAATTTTCCAAAATGCAAATATTCTAGAAATTTAAAAAATGAAAATAAAGCAAATGAAGAAAACGCAACCGCAAAAAAAACCAATAGTATAGGCATAATTTGTCCTAGTTGTCAAAAAGGTGAAATTGTAGAACGTTTTTCTAAGCGTGGAAAATTTTATGGTTGTAGTGCTTATCCAAAATGTAACTTTATTTCTAAATATAAGCCAAGTGATGAAAAATGCGAAGAATGTGGCGAAAATTTGGTTATTAAGGAACTAAAAAAAGGCACTTTTTTAGAATGTCTTAAATGCAAAATCAAAAAAGAAATGAAAGAATAAAAGAAATTTATTTAAGTCTTTTTTTGTTAGAATGCGAGTTTTAATTGTTAAATAGGAGAAACGATGCAAATCATGCTTTGTGCTATTTCTAATATAGCAAGCGGAAATTGCTCAGAAGATTGCAAATACTGTACTCAAAGTGCTTATGTAAAAACAGATATTCAAAAATATAGACGTAAAGAAATTTCTCAAATTGTTTTAGAGGCTAAAATTGCTAAGAAAAATGAGGCTTTAGGATTTTGTTTAGTAACCGCTGGACTTGGACTTGATGATGAAAAATTAGAATATGTTTGTGAAGCTGCAATGGCGGTTAAAAAAGAAGTTCCTGATTTACTCCTTATAGCTTGTAATGGTATGGCCAGTGTAGAACAACTTAAAGAATTAAAAAAAGCGGGAATTTTTTCTTATAATCATAATCTTGAAACCTCTAAAGAATTTTTTCCTCAAATTTGCACCACTCATACTTGGGAAAGTCGTTTTCAAACTAATCTTAATGCTAAAGAAGCAGGGCTTATGCTTTGTTGTGGTGGAATTTATGGCATGGGTGAAAGTTTTGAAGATAGAATAAGTCTAAGAAAATCTTTGCAAGAATTGCAACCTTTTTCAAGCCCGATTAATTTTTTTATCGCTAATGATAATTTAAATTTAAAAGTTCCTAAATTGGATGCTGATGAAGCTTTAAAGATTGTTAGTGATACCAAAGAGGCTTTGCCACAAACTGTAATTATGGTTGCAGGCGGAAGAGAGGTTGTTTTAGGTGAAAGACAATATGAAATTTTTAAAGCGGGTGCGGGTGCTATTGTTATAGGCGATTATCTTACGACAAAAGGAGAAGAACCGAGTCGTGATATAGTCGAGTTAAAAAAGATGGGATTTACATTTGCATCACAATGTCATTGATACGCAAGGTTTAATTGACTTAAAAATTCTTATAGTTATAGCGCTTTGTTTATTATTTTCTCCACATATTGCTAAAATTTTACGTTTGCCAATTTCAGCCACTGAAATTATTTTAGGATCGATTGTGGCTTATTTTGGCTTTATTGGAAAGAGTGAAAATTTTTCTATTTTAGCTAATGTGGGTTTTTATTATCTGATGTTTATCGCAGGTATGGAAATAAATTTAAGAACTTTTTTTAGCCTTGATAAAGAGATCATTAAAAAAAGCTTTTTATATATTATCTTACTTTATGTTTTATCTTTACTGATTGTGTGGATTTTTAAACTTTCTTTTGTCTTTGTTTTGATTATTCCTGTTATGAGTGTAGGGCTTTTGTCTTTACTTTACAAGGATTTTGGAAAAGAGTGTGATTGGTTAAATATAGCCATGATAGTCGCAACCTTAGCTGAGGTTATTTCCATAGTTCTTTTAACGATAGCTGGGGCATTTTTACAAGAGCAAACGACAATCGTAGATGTGGCACAAAGCATTTTGTATCTTGCCATCTTTTTAAGTCTTTGCTTTTTGATTTTTAAATTTCTTGGTGTTCTTTTTTGGTGGTATCCTCAATTTAAAATCGTTCTTATGCCTTGGGAAGATAAAAACGAAAAAGATATTAGATTTTGTATGGCAATTTTTATTTTAATCATCGTTGCTATGATTATCACAAAACTTGAAATTGTTTTAGGATCTTTTATCGCGGGATCTTTTATCGCGACTTTTTTGGGTCATAAAAAGGATTTAGAATATAAAATTTCAACTTTTGGTTATGGTTTTTTAATTCCGATTTTTTTTATTTATACGGGTTCAACTTTTGATTTATCGATGATTTTAAATTATCATATTGTTTTAAAAGCTATTTTATTGATGCTTGTGATGGTGGGATTAAGAATTTTATGTGCGAGTGTTTTTGTAAAAACGATAGGATTTAAAAACATGGTTTTATTTGGATTGGGTCATTCTATGCCTTTAACTTTGTTGATCGCAACGGCTACATTGGGATATTCTGTAAAAGTACTTGATCAAGAAATTTATTCAGCACTGATATTAACAGCTTTATTTGAGGCTATTTTGGTAATGAGTGCGATTAAGTTTATTTCAAATATCAAGAAGTGATTTTGATTGTTGGAATATTTTGGCTAATATTGGATTAAAGTTTTAAATTTAAGGAAAGTGATGCGCTTAGATTATTGGTTAGAGCTTGCTATTGAAGCAGCAAATAAAGCTTCTAAGGCTATTATGCAAGAGCGAAAAAATTTAAAAGATTGGAAAAAAGAAGATGGTTCGGCTTTAACTTCAGCTGATTTAGCATCCGATCAAATTTTAAATGATATTTTAGGAAAAACAGATATAAAGGTTTTATCTGAAGAAAAAATTCTAAGCCGAAAAGAAAGTGAAAATTTGCAAACTTTTTGGCTTATCGATCCACTTGACGGCACGAGTGGATTTTTAAAAGGTTCGGATGAATTTTGCATCATGATTTCTTTGATTCATGAGAATAGACCTATTTTATCGCTTATTAAAAATCCATCAACCGAAGATATTTATTATGGACATAAAGAAAGTAAAGTCTATAAAAATGATGAGTTTTTAAATATAGATGAAAAATGGTTTAAAGATAATCAGTTTAAAGCCTTATTGAGTGTAAATCATTTAAGTAAAACGGATTTAGAATTCGCACAAAAACATAAATTAGAGGCTGTTAATATTGGTTCAGGGCTTAAATTTTGTGCTATTTTAGAAGGCAGAGCAGGAATTTATAGACGTCTTGAGAGGTTAAATATTTGGGATATAGCAGCGGGAGATTTTTTGGTCAATTTAAATGGTGGATTTATGGGGATGTTGGATCAAAATTTAATTCCTTATAGTCCTTTAGAGCATAGATCGCAATTTTTTATATGTGTTTCTCAAAAAAGTTTTTTGAAAGATTTTTTATAATAATCAAGGGTTATCAATGAGATTAGTTTTTATTTTATTTATAAGTTTGTTTTTAAATTTTAATCTTTTTGCTAATGATTTGTCGCAAAAAAAGATTATTAAGCTAAAGCCAAGTGAAGATAATTTTGAATTGATAGATCTTGGACAAAATCCAATTAATTCTAGTTTAGACAATCAAAAAGCTGTTTTTGATAGTTCAAGTTTGATTGAAAAAAAACCTGCTTTAATCAAGGATAAAGATAAAGATTTTGCTATCGTTTTAAGCTTTAGAAGAAATTTTGGGTATCTATCCGATGGGCTTAGAGTTGAAGCTAGAGACTTTTCAACTTTATTTTCTAAAAGATTGATCAATGCTTTAAATCTAAATTTTGCAAATTCTGTAGCAAATGGTTTGTATCAAAGTCCTAAAATTTTATCAAGATTTAGCCCTAAAGATGCTAAACTGATTAATGTCAGCCCTTTTTTAAAACATGAGAGGGATAAAAATAAAATTTATGCTAAATTTATAGATTATCTTATCGTAGTTAATTTGGATGATTTTTATGTCAATACTACAAACTATTTTATAACCGTGACTAAAGATGCTGTTGCTAAAATCAATTTCAAGATTATTGCTTTAAGTAATGGCAAAATTCTTCAGGCAAAAAATGTGAAATTAAATTTTGCTCTTGATCCTAAAAATTCAAGCAAAAACTATCAAAATATCATAGATCAAATGCCTAAAATGCTATCAGAAATTATCCTTAAGGAAGTAAAAACATTAACGCTTATGCATTAATGTTTTTAATTTTTTCTTGTAGTTCCTCTATACTTAAAAATTCCTCTCTTAATTCTTTTGCTATTTCATGTGCGCTTATAGGATCAAGTCGAGATAAGATTTTTCTAAGTTCGTCTTTGATTTGCCATTTATTCATCTCTTCTAAATTGATATAAATTTGCATATTTTTTCCTGTGTTTAAATTAATAAGAACAAAAAATTAAATGATAATAACTTCATTTTCTAGCATGATTCCAAATTCTTCAAAAACTTTTTTTCTTGCTAGTTCGATCAAAAAGATCGCATCTTCATAACTTGCATTTTTTTTATTGATGAGAAAATTAGCGTGTTTATCGCTTAGTATCGCATCGCCTTTGCTAAAACCCTTTAAGCCAACCGCTTCAATCAAGCGTCCAGCAAAATCTCCTTGAGGATTTTTAAAAATAGATCCAAAACTTGCCCCGCTAGGTTGATTATTTCTAGCATTTTTTAAAGCTTCATCTTTTGCGTGATCAAAGCCAAATTCTAATTTAAATTCCGCCCAAAAAAAAGGCACTTTTAAAGGACAAAACCTATAATCAAAATCGATATTTTCACGCAAAATTTCGCCTTTTGAAGTGGCGATTTTAATTAAATTTTGACTAATGCATTCTCCTTTAAGCCCCGCATTCATTTTCAAAAGTCCTCCTAGGGTGCCAGGAATTTTACTAAGGTATTCAAAGCCGCAAAGATTATTTTGTTTGGCAAAATTATATATTTTTCTAGAATTAGTTCTGCATCCTATACGAAGATATAAAAAATCTGATTTTTGATCTAGAATTTCAATGAAATCAAATTTTTCACCTAAAATTCCTATATTTTTTGGCTTAGGACTTACGAGTAAATTGTTAGCTCCTCCTATTAAAAAACCTTCAAAACCACTGATTTGATCTAAAATTTGAACTTCAAATTTATTGCCTATGCGAACGGATGAATATTTTTTAAAATCAATAATCATTTAATAAAAGTTGGAATTTGATTGAGAATGTTTTGAGTAAAATCAATCATCGTAGTCGTCATCCAAGGCATTAAGAAGATGATTACAATAACCACTAAAATGATTTTAGGCACAAAAGAAAGTGTCATTTCATTGATTTGTGTTGTCGCTTGAAATATACTGATAATCAAACCCGCAATTAAACCCGCCAAAAGCATAGGTAAAGATAGTAAAAGTGTGATTTTAAAAGTTTGAACTCCTAATCCAACTAAAGTACCTTCATCCATATTTTCCCCTTAAGAATTTCTTGCTTGTTCATATTCGCTAGGTATGAGATAATCATTTACATTTATAATCTTATCATAAAATTTATAATCATATCCTAATTTAAATAAGGTATCAATGGCTTTAAATTGTGTTTCATCCATGCTAATCGAATTTTTATTTGCATAAAGATTAAGATAAGTATCAAGCTTGTCTTTATCTACACGAATAAGATTTCTTTCTAGTAGCATTGGAGCTATAATTTTGCGATTTGAATCAGCGATTTTTACCGCAAGAGTTAAATCTTTTTCAATTTCAATGGCATCATTTAAAGGTAAAGATCTGCGTAAAGCCATTCCGCCTAAAGGTAGGGGTAAATTTTCTTTGGCTAATTCTCGCCATATATCCCAAATTTCAGCTTCCACACAAAGATTTCGATCAAAATCCAAAATGCTTTCATGGATCAATACTCCAGCATCTACTTCTCCACTTAAAACCGAATTTTCAATATCTAAAAAGTTTTTATAAATAATTCTAGCTTCAGGATATTTCATACGGAAAATTAAAGCATTGGTTGTATTAGCTCCACTAAGAGCGACTTTAAAATTCCTTTTTAATTGAACATTTTTTTTCTTAATCAATTTGGGCCCATAACCTTGTCCAAAGCTTACTGCTGTGCGTAAAAGTGCATATTCTTTGGCGATTAATGGATAAAGTCCAAAAGAAATGGCTGTGGCGTCAAATTCATTTTTTAAGGCAAATTCATTAAGGGTTTGTATATCTAAAGCAGTATTTTTATAATTAAAATGATTACCCACCCAACCAAAGTGAATCGCCATAAACATAAATATATCATCAGCATCGGGAGAGTGTGCGACTGTTATCGTTTTTTTCATTGTGTAGTTTAACCTTGAGTAAATTTTTTATTGAAATTATTTTATAAAATTTCATTTAAAAATTTATAAAAATAAAACATTATTTAATTTTATTTTGTAGAATTCTTAAATTAAAATTTTTTAAGGAATATAATGGACGACAATAAGAAAAAATCTTTAGATGCAGCCTTAAAAAGCCTTGATAAAGCTTTTGGAAAAGGAACAATTTTAAGGCTAGGAGATAAGGAAGTTGAACAAATTGATAGCATAAGCACTGGATCGGTTGGCTTAGATCTTGCTTTAGGTATAGGAGGTGTGCCTAAAGGAAGAATTATTGAAATTTATGGACCTGAGAGTTCTGGTAAAACAACCCTTACTCTTCATATTATCGCAGAATGTCAAAAAGCAGGTGGAATTTGTGCTTTTATCGATGCAGAACACGCATTGGATGTTAAATATGCAAGAAATTTAGGCGTTGATACGGATAATCTTTATATCTCTCAACCTGATTTTGGCGAACAAGCATTGGAAATTGTAGAGACTATCGCTAGAAGTGGTGCTATCGATCTTATCGTTGTTGATAGTGTCGCTGCTTTAACACCAAAAGCGGAAATTGAAGGCGATATGGGAGATCAGCATGTGGGTCTTCAAGCAAGATTGATGTCGCAAGCCTTAAGAAAACTTACCGGTATTGTACATAAGATGAATACAACGGTTATTTTCATCAATCAAATTCGTATGAAAATAGGTGCTATGGGCTATGGAACACCAGAAACAACAACTGGAGGAAATGCACTTAAATTTTATGCTTCTGTGCGTTTAGATGTTAGAAAAGTAGCAAGTTTAAAGCAAAGTGAAGAGGTTATAGGAAACCGCGTTAAAGTGAAGGTGGTTAAAAATAAAGTGGCTCCTCCATTTAGACAAGCTGAATTTGATGTGATGTTTGGAGAAGGCTTGAGTCGTGAAGGCGAGTTAATCGATTATGGTGTTAAACTTGATATTGTCGATAAAAGCGGGGCTTGGTTTTCTTACAAAGATAAAAAATTAGGACAAGGTAGAGAAAATTCAAAAGCATTTTTAAAAGAAAATCCTGAAATAGCTGAGGAAATCACGAAAGAAATTCAAAATTCTATAGGCGTTGAAGGTATGATCAGTGCCTCTGAAAACGATGAAGAGGATTGAGATGTTATTGATCGAAGATGTAAGAGCTTTTGAAGTTTTAGACAGTAGAGGTAATCCTACTCTTAAAACCGAAATTATGCTAAATGATGGGAGTGTGGGATCTGCTATAGTTCCAAGTGGTGCAAGCACTGGTTCAAAAGAGGCTTTGGAATTGCGTGATAATGATGAAAGATTTTTTGGGAAAGGCGTTTTAAACGCTATTTCAAACGTGAATGAAATTATCGCCGAAAATATTATAGGTCTTGATGCGTACAATCAAACTCAACTTGATGAGGTGTTAAAAGAGCTTGATGGGACAAATAATTATTCTAAAATTGGAGCCAATGCGACTTTAGGTGTTTCTATGGCTTTAGCGCGTGCTGCTGCTAATTCTTTAAATATCCCTTTGTATCGTTATTTGGGCGGAGTTAATGCAAGTATTTTACCTGTTCCAATGTGTAATATTATCAATGGAGGCGCCCACGCAAATAATAATATAGATTTTCAAGAATTTATGATTATGCCTTTTGGTTTTTCAAGTTTTAAAGAGGCTTTAAGATCGGTTTGTGAAATTTATGCTAATTTGAAAAAAGAATTAGCAAGTCTTGGGCATTCTACAGCTTTAGGAGATGAAGGTGGTTTTGCTCCAAATTTATCTAGCAATGAAGAAGCTTTAGAGCTTTTAATGACATGTATTAAAAAAACTGGATATGGAAAAAATATTAAACTAGCCTTAGATGTAGCAAGTACTGAATTTTTTAAAGATGGAAAATATCACATAGAGGGCAAAATCCTTTCTAGTGATGATCTGATTGAAAAATACATTGAACTTTGCTCAAAATATCCTATTTTTAGCATTGAAGATGGTTTAGCTGAAAATGATTTTGATGGATGGATTAAACTCACTCAAAAATTAGGAGATAAAATTCAACTCGTTGGAGATGATCTGTTTGTTACTAATGAAGATATTTTGCGAGAAGGCATTGTTAAAAAAATGGCCAATGCTGTTTTAATAAAGCCAAATCAAATTGGCACTATTACCCAGACAATGAAAACAGTGCGTTTAGCTCAAAGAAATAATTATAAATGCATCATGTCTCATAGAAGCGGAGAAAGCGAAGATACCTTTATCGCTGATTTTGCAGTTGCTTTAAATACAGGGCAAATTAAAACCGGTGCTTTAGCACGTGGGGAAAGAACTGCAAAATATAATCGTTTGCTTGAAATAGAGCTAGATAATGATGAGTATTTAGGAGAGAAACTCTGAGTGATTTATTAAAAGAGTATGATGAAAGCACCAAAAAGAAGGGCTTTTATGTTCATATTGTAAAAATGTTTTGTTGGACTTTATTGGTTATTGTTGGAGCGATTTATTTTGGGAATATGCTTTTTGGACAATATTCCTTGGATACTTTGCTTTCTTTGGAGGCTACTAAAGAAGACTTAACCAAACAAATATCTTTGCTTAAAAAGCAAAATGCTAAAGCCCAAAAAGATTATTTTGAATTAAAAGGATTGTATCCAAATGAAAACTAGAATTTTGACAATATTTTTAATTTTTATATCTTTTTTAAATGCTGATGAAAACCCTTTTAAAGTGGAAAAAAAAGAAAAAATGATTGTTCCGCAAGAATTCCAAGAGAGAACTTTTAAATTTAATTCTGATGCAAGGATTTTAAAAAGTATCACTTTTCATTATGTTAAAGCAGATGGTAGCGAAGATAAGTTAAACGTTGATATTAATAAAAGTGTCAATTGGCACGATTCTTATGTTTTAACACATTCTAAAACCCCAGAGCCTTCAAAAATTTTAGATGTTTCTGTCACTATACCACAAAATACTAGCCAAGAAACAAATAAAACAACTGAAGTTGATATCCCTTTACAAATTGCAAAAATTTATGATTTTATATCCTATACTGTTTATAAAAATAAAATCAAATTAAACACTCAAGATGATCTTATTAGCGATTTTTCAGTGGGCAATCCTAGTAAGATTATTATCGATTTTAAATCCACATCAATTTATCCGACTAAAAATATACGCCTTAAAAATTCTATATTTAAACGTATAGATTTTGGATCTCATAAAGGATATTATAGACTAGTGATTTATCTCGATGGTGTGTATAATTATGAAATACAAAAAGATTCTACAGGATATATGGTTCATTTATCTTGATTAGATTTTTTCTTTTAATTTGCCTTTCTTCTTTTGTTTTTGCTGATGAAATCTTGCTTTTGACTCAATTCAATAAGCAGGATTTTCAAAATAAAAATTTGAATGAATATGTAATGAGTGAAAAGCTTGATGGCGTTCGTGGAATTTGGGACGGAAAATCTTTAAAAACTCGAAAAAATCAAACCATAACACCACCTTCTTTTTTTATGAAAAATTTTCCTCCTTTTGCTCTTGATGGGGAACTTTGGATAAGTAGAAATCAATTTGATTTAATCTCTTCTCTCATAAGAACAACACACTCGGATGAAAATTTATGGAAAAAAGTAAGCTATAATGTTTTTGACGTGCCTAATGCTTGTGAAGAATTCGATCTCAATCCTTGCAACCTTGAAAACAGACTTCAAGTTTTACAAAAATATTTACAAAAAAATCCTAATCCATATATAAAAATCATTCCACAAATTCCTATTGAAAATGAAAAACATTTAAATGAATTTTACGAGAATATTGTAAAAAACAAAGGTGAAGGTGTAGTTATACGCAAAAGTTTAAATCCTTATGAAAAAGGCAGAAGCAAACAAGCTTTAAAATTAAAACCCTATAACGATGCAGAATGTCAGGTGATCGGTTATACAAAAGGCAAGGGAAGGTTTGAAAATCAAATCGGTGCTTTGATATGTAAAACAATGGATGGCAAAATCATTAAAATAGGCAGTGGTTTAAAGGATCAAGATAGAAAAAATCCACCTTCTATAGGAACTATTATTACTTATAAATTCAACGGATTGACTAAAAATTCACTTCCGCGTTTTCCAGTTTTTTTACGCATTAGAGAATAAATTTCTTGACTTATGATTTCTTTTTTGATAGAATACTAGTTTTTAAATTCGGGGTGTAGCGCAGTCTGGTTAGCGCACTTGGTTTGGGACCAAGGGGCCGAAGGTTCGAATCCTTTCACCCCGACCATTTTAATTATAAAATGGTGAGTGTAGCTCAGTCGGTTAGAGCATCAGATTGTGGTCCTGAGGGTCGTGGGTTCGATTCCCATCACTCACCCCATCAGAGCGCCCGTAGCTCAACTGGATAGAGCGACAGACTTCGGATCTGTAGGTTATGGGTTCGATTCCTATCGGGCGTACCAACCTTTTATGCGTTCATAGCTCAGCTGGATAGAGCAACGGCCTTCTAAGCCGTAGGTCAGAGGTTCGAATCCTCTTGAGCGTACCACTTTTGCGGATGTGGTGAAATTGGCAGACACGCCAGACTTAGGATCTGGTGCAGCAATGCGTGAAGGTTCAAGTCCTTTCATCCGCACCACTTCATTTTTCTTATTTTAATCGCGATAAAATTTTAATCAAAGAAAAAATATACTTAATTTAAATTTTATTAAAAGCAAAAACAATAAATATATGCTAAAATACACATTAAATAATAATCTTAATTTTTGTAATGTAATGTTAAAAAGGGAAAAACATGAAAAAAATACCTGTGAGCTTAAAAGATATATTTAATATCAAAAAAGAAGCATCAAGTGAATATAATAGTTTTATATTGTATTTAATTAGAATTTTATTCAATAATGATAGAGAGAGAACTCTTACTGAATATGATATCGTATCTAGTACAACATTTATAAACTTTATAAATCCAGAGTTACCTGATATAGAATTAGATAATTATCAAGGGGTTTCTTCAATACAAGGATTTTATTACACTTTGAATTTTTTTAAAGTGTTTAAATTAAATCATCCAGTTATTAAATTTACCGAGTATATTTGGTATGATAGTATTTCATCGGATACTATGTTTGTAAATGAGTCTTATAATAATCTTATCAATACCAGACTACCATATTTTAATCCTGATTACAACGGTTTAGATTATGTGAATATTGATAGAAGTGAATTTAATAAGTTAATAAACAAAACCCATAAATTAAAATTAATGTTAAAGAAATATGAAAATCTAAGGTTAGATAATCATGTTAAAAACAATATTGAAGCCATTATTTGTTTATTGTGTATTTATTGTAATGAATTAGCAGATGATATTGAAGTATCCTCCTTTAACGATGATAGAATAATATTTAATATAGCGGGGTATTTTAGTATAATCATTTTTAAATATAATCTATTTAAACCAAGTTATATTAAGATCATAGGGCATTATGATGTAAAAAAGGATATTAAAAATGACAAATTAAATATATATACGCTTAATGATGAGTGCATAACATTATTTGGATTTATTAAATTTATCACTTTGGTTAATTATTTGTATAAAATGAAAAAAGATGTAATGGGTTATATTGTAAAAAACAAGATAGACATTGATTTATTAGATACAAAAAATCCCAATATAATAAATAATACCGAGTTTGCAACTATTTATAAAATTATTTTAGATAAATATATAAATAATTACAAGAAAGTTGTAGCTAAAAATAAATTGAAAATAGATAAGAATAGCTATTTTTATAAAAGGTTTATCAAAGTCGCTGAAGATATATCTATATTGCTTACATTAGATATAATATCTAGTATTAAAAAATAGTTTTGAGGTGCTGGATTTAAGAATAATCTACATCAATTATACAAAAAAAGGAAAACAAATGGCTGAAGAAAAAATCATCTCTTATGAAGAAGTTCAAGCAAATCCTATGCTTAAATGGTTTTTTTATGAAGAATGTAGTGTCAAGGATAAATATTATCAAGAATGGCAAGAATATGTTAAAAAAACAGATTTAAATACAATGTATATTATAGAAGATCCAAAAGGTAAAGATGTTTATGACCTATATCGATACCAAAGG
>NZ_JACHTO010000016.1:0-42526 GCF_020135895.1 Campylobacter sp. 2457A
CAAAGATGAACTTTTCAATTTTAAAACCCCTGATATAGATTATATTATCTTTTTAGATAGTGATGATTATTGGGAATTAAACTGTATAGAAGAATGTGTCCCTAGAATGGATGGGGTTGAAGTGGTTTGGTTTAAAGAAAAGGTTTTGATTGAAACTCATGTTGATATTTCCACAAAAACAATTTTCGAGCAATATTATAGCAATAAAACTATAATTTCAAAATATGAATGGATAGATAAACAGCTTAACAAAGATGATTTTTTTCAATTTGTATGCTTTGGGATGATTGATTTTAATTTTTTAAAAGCAATTCATTTGAAATTTGAAAATAATATAGTTGGGGAAGATCGAATATTTGGGATAATACTTTTTTTGAAAATTAATTTTATATATATGATAAATCAAGAATTATATTTTTATAGAATCAGAGATAATTCTATTTGTAATTATAATAATGTTAAAATACAAAAATATCCTAAATATTTTAATGATTTGTTTAGAAAGTGTAAAAATATAGAACGTCATATAGGCACTTATTCGTGCTTAAAGATGTTGATGATTTTAATTCAATATTGTGAAAGTAATAAAAAAATATTAAAAAAAAGTGAATTATTTTTAATTAAAAAAAAGTTTTTACCTTCTTTTTATAATCGTGTCTATAAGGATATGTTAAAATGCGATAAAATTCCAATTTTTATGAAAATATCTTTTTTTAAAATTGATTTTTTTTGGCTTGAATTTTGTGAATATTCTAAAAATAAACTTTTTATAAAAATTAATAATAATATATTGTTTTTATTGATATTTTTATATACTATAATATTACGGTTAAAAATGCCTATTTTTAAGGAGAATCATGTCTAAAATCTCAATCATCTTGCCCACTTATAATGTAGAGCCGTATATAGAAAAAGCTTTGCAAAGTTCTATCAATCAAACTTTTAAGGACATAGAAATCATAGTAGTTGATGATTGTGGCAATGATAAAAGTATAGATATAGCTAAAGAATATGCTAAAAAAGATAGGAGAATAAAAATTGTCCATAATGAAAAAAATTTAGGTTTATTAAGGGCAAGATATGAGGGTGTAAAAGCAAGCAATTCTTCCTATATCATGTTTTTAGATCCAGATGATTATTTGGAATTAAATGCTTGTGAAGAATGTGTAAAAATTTTAGATAGCAATAATGATGTTGATTTAATATGTTTTAATTATAATAATATAAAACCAACATATATTGAAAAATTTGATTTTTTTACTGATGCAAAATTTAATCAAGAAGAGTTTGTATTTTTTTTAATTAGCAGATTAACTGAGTATAATTGGAATATATGGTCTAAAATTTATAAAAAAGAGATTTATTTGAAAATTTTTGAAGAAAATGAAAAATTGAAATTTTTAAGAATTAATATGGCAGAAGATGCTTTATTTTTTGTTATTTGTTTAAATTATATCAATAATATCCAAACTATCTCTCAAAAAATATATAATTATAACACATGTAATTTAAATTCAAGTACAAAAACTATAGATATTCAAAAGAATATTTCTTATGCTAAAGATTTAGATAATTGTATGAATTTTATGTCCATCTTTATTAATCAGATTGATAATAAATTTTTATTTTATTATTGTTTATCTATATTTTATTGGCTGAAGATGCATTATTTTGATTTGGTTTATAAATATTTAGAAAAAAGATTTTTGCATAAATTTAAATTGAGAATTGAAAGAAAGATGGTAAAAATAAAGAAAAAGAAAGTATGTCGTATTTTAAAGGAAAAAAATGTATCATCTAGTCTTTAGTGCAGATGAAAATTATATAAAATACACATCAGTTTTGATAACAAGTATTATCTTAAATACAGACAAAAATAAAAAAATTCAAGATTTTGATAAAAATTCAAATATAAAAAATGAAAAGTATTTTTTTCATATATTGAGTAATTTTGTAAGCGATAAAACTAGAGAAAAACTTTTAAATTTACAAAATGCTTTAAATGAAATTTTTCCATGTGAAATTATCATACATATAAAAAATGATGAAGATTTTGAAAATTTTCCTACGAGTGGTGCTGCGCATAGTTTAAAATTGCCTTATTATCGCTTAAGATTAAGTTCTATTTTTGATGAAAGTATAAAAAAATGCCTTTATCTAGACTCTGATATGCTTTGCATGTGTGACATAAGGGAACTTTTTTCTATAAATTTAAAAGATAAAATAGCAGGGGTTGTAGGGGATCCTGGCTCTAAAAAATCAAAAATAAAATTTAAAGAAAACGATAAAAAGAAAATTTTTTATTTTGATGAAAATTATTTTAATTCGGGATTATTGTTGATCAATTTAGAAGAATACAAAAAGCATAGTATCGAGCAAAAATGTGAAGAACTAGCAAGCAAGTGCTATTATATAAAAGCAGCCGATCAAGACTTATTAAACGCTACAATAGAAACAAGATTAAGACATAAACTTGATTTTGCTTATAATTTTAATATTATCACTCTTTTTTATACCATTTGCAAAGATGAGAAAAAAAATCGTCTCAACTATACAAGGGTAGAATTTAATGAGGCACTTAAAAATCCAAAAATTCTTCATTATGGCGAAAAACCTTGGAGATTTTTAAAATCTTATTTTGATTACAAGGGTAAAAATATAAATGAATATTGGTGGGATATGGCAAATAAAACACCTGTTTTTGGTGAAGAATTGCTTAGAGAAAAGCAAGATATTAAGGATTATTTGCTTTATGCCGGTTTGGGATACGAGCTTTTAAGAAGTGTGCAAAAAGTCAATCTTTTTAAGATTTATTGCCTTGTAAAAAGCACAAAAAAAGATTTATTTTATATGGATCAAACATCTAAAATAAATGATGATATTTTTGGGCTTTGTTGTATGCTTGGTGAAAGTGTTTTACACGCTAGAAAACATAAGAAAGATTTTTTTGGGGTCTATTTAAAAGCCTTAAAGATGACTTATAATTTTAAAAAATATCATTTTAGATCAAGAATTTAAAATTTCATTCCATTGTTCCATTACTTTTTCTTTGCTGAAATTTTCTTCAACTTTAGCTTTGGCATTTTTTCCAAATTCTTTTCTTAAATTTTCATCATCCATTAAAAGACAAAGTTTATTAGCAAATTCGTTTAAATCTCCATCTTTAATCAAAAATCCACTTTTTTCATTATCTATAATATCACTAGGTCCTGTATCGATATCAAAAGCTATGTTAGGAATCTGATAGGAAGTGCTTTCCAGTAGTACCATAGGAAAACCTTCCCAATGACTAGTCATTACGTAAATACTTGCTTTTAGATATTCTTTTTCAATTTCTTTAGTAAAAGGTTTTAAGATAATAGAATTTTCAAGATTTTTTTCTTTTATTAAGGTTTTAATGTTTTCTTTTAACTCTCCATCGCCAACTAGAGTTAAAGTCCAATCTTTATAAATGTCATTTTTTTGAACAATTTCCCAAATTTCTATAAGTCTTAAAAATCCTTTCTCATCATTGGGAGTAAATCTACCCACGCTAAGAACATTTTTTTGAAAGAGATCGCTATTTTTTGATGAGATAAAAGGTAAAAAATTAGGAATGGTAAAAACATTTTTATGATGTTGTTTCCAAAGATGGATTTGTTTATTTGAAAGCACAATTAAGGTATCAAAATAGTTATTTTTATTTCTGTATTTTTTAAAATATGAATGTACAAAATGAATATATTTTGTGTTTTTATTTTTAAAAAGAGGAAATTGCGGACAATTATTATAAATCATAATGTCCATGTCTTTATACTTTCTCTTTAAAAGATAGCTTTCATAGCATTTGTAAAATGCTTTATAAAAAAGATTTTTTTTCATTTGTTTTTGTGATTTTAAATTTAAAAAATCAACTTTTATATTTTTGTCTATTTCATAAGCTATATTTTCATTTTCTTTGTAGAAACTAAGTATTTTTACTTTGTGATCATATTTTAAAAAAGCATTAGCAAGATTAACCACAACGCGTTCAGCGCCTCCGCCTATGGTGATATCTCCAATGAGTAATAAAATATTCATTTAATTTCTCCAAGCGGTTTTTTGATTTTTTATAGTATCAAGATAAATTTCATGATTGCCTTGTAGCATATTTTTATCATTTTCTTGATGATAGATATGATAGGCTAGGGCGCTAAATTTGATTCTTCTAAAAATTCCATTATTAAATAAAAATCTCGCAACAAATTCACTATCTTCTCTACCCCATCCAATAAAATTTTCATTAAAGCCCTCTATAGCTTCAAAATCTTGTTTATAAAAACTCATATTGCATGTTTTACTACCCTTAACTAGCGTTGTTTTTTTAAAGATTTTTTTATCAATTTTTGAAAATTTATAAATTACCTTAGCTAAGAAATTATTTTTTTGATTTTTAAATCCTTTTTTGTTAAAAGCTAGTTTAAAATTTTGATTTTCTAAAATTTTATCGCTTTCATTTTCATTTAAAATGGTTCTAGAACCTTGTAAAATCAAACCTTTTTGAGAAAATTTTAAATGATCCTTTATGAAATCTTTTTCTAAAATCATATCCCCATCAATTAAAATGATATATTCACAATGAGACGCTTTTATAGCATTGTTGCGACTTTTTGCTGCGCGAAATCCCAAATCTTCTTGCCAAACGTGTTTTAATTCACAAGGAAAGTTTTCTTGATATTTTTTGATTAAATCTGCTGTATCATTTTTGCTTCCATCATCAGCTATAATAACTTCATCAGGCATTAAGCTAAGGTGTTTAATGCTATCTAAAACTAGAGCCAGTCTTTCTTTTTGATTGTAAGTGGTGATGATTAGCGCACAATTTTTTGGTTTTTTGTTTTGCAGTTCATATAATTTCATATATTTAAAAAAAGCTCCTAAGGCATTGCAAATGCTAATTATAAAGCCTTTATAGCCATAAACAAAGCCTTTTTTAAAAAAATAATTTCTTATAAAAGTCCAAATTGCCCTTAGATTGGCTTTGCAAATGCTGCTTTTTTTGTGTAAGTTTTGGTTAGCCCATAAGGTGGAGTAATATTGCATTTTTTCAATTAAATGAGCTATATTGTTAAAAGCATAATGTTTAAGTCCATGCTTGAGATAAATTTTTTCTGTATTTTCAAAGATTTCTAGACTTTCATGGACTAAATTTTTATTAAAATGAGTATGCGTTTTATTAAAAATTCTCCAAACAAAGTCAGGCCACCACCCACAAGCTTTAACCCACTCTCCTTGATAAAGGTTTTTTCTTGGTAATGCAAGGATATTATTTGGTTTTAAATCAAGCTTTTTTAATTCTTCTATGCATTCTTTTTCTAAAATTTCATCTGCATCTATACTTAAAACCCAATCATTTTTAGTATAACTTAAGGCAAGATTTTTCAAAGGCCCAAAACCTATAAATTCGCTTTTGTAAATTTTTAAATTATTGTATTTTAGCTGAAAATCTTGAGCTATTTTTATAGTATCATCAGTGCTTTCATTGTCAAGTAAGATAATTTCATCAAATTCTTTTAGGGAATTTAAACATTTTAGTATAGTGTTTTGTGCGTTTTTAACGATGATAAATACACTGATTTGTTTTAAATTCATTAAATATCCTTATAAATTGCTTCATCATGACTTGAAAAACGACGATGAAAGAAAAAATACTCATCAGGCTTAAATTTAATCATTTCTTCACAACAATTTGCTTGATAAAGTGTGAGTTCTTCGATGCTTTTTTCTAAAGGATCTATAGTTTTAAAAAGTCGGATATGAAATTTTTTATCCTCGCCTTGATACACAAAAGCGGGTAAAATTAAAGCCTTTGTTCTTTGAGCTAAAACACTAGCTCCCATTTGATAATTGACTTTTTTACCAAAAAAATCAAGTCGGACACTTTCATTATCAGTGCAGTCTTGATCAGTGAGTATGCCTAATACTCGTTTATTTTTAATTGCATTTAGCATTTTTCTTAAACCGCCTTGTTTATCGATAAGCTCTATATCAAATTGAGTCCGATTTTTGGCCAAAATAGAATCCATTTTTTGACTTTCTAGCTTTCTTCCTACTATGGAAATAGCTCCAAACTTAGCAGCATAAGCAAGGCTTAAAAGTTCCCAATTTCCATAATGTGCAGTTGTAAATATAATACCTCTTTGGCTTTTTAAGGCTTCATTTATGATTTCTTCATTGTCGATCACGACTTTATTTAAAATTTTTTCTTTGCTTGTGTTTTGATTTTTAATACAATCTAATCCAAAATTAGCAAAATTTCGATAAATTTGAAAAGAGAGTCCATCTCTTTGGAGTTGATTTTTTTCAGGAAAGCAAATTTGAAGATTGGTATCTATAATTTTTCGATGTTTGTGGTTGATCTTAAAAACGATTTTTGCAACGATAAAAGCTAAAAAATCAAGAATAAAATCAGGCACAATTATCACTAAAAATTTAAGTATATAATAAGCAAAAAGATAAAGCCAGTCTTTACTTTTCATCAAAAATTTCCTTGATCAGTTTTAAAATATCCTCTTCTTCTATACGCATAATGCAAAAATCACTTTTATCGATATGTTTGGAATTTGTAATTTTTTTGCCTGCATCTATGATTTTATTGATGTTTGTTTTATAGGCATTTCTATAGCTTGGAGTGGCTCCAAATATGGTAATAGAAGGCCTATTTAAAGCAAAAGCAAGATGAGTAGGACCGCTATCATTACCAATAACTAAATCCATCATTTTTGTAAAGGCCATAAGTTCTTCTAGATTGAATTTTGGAGCAAGTTCTATATTTTTTTCATCAATGGCACTTAAATTGATCACATCCTTAGCAAATTCAAATTCTTTAACATTTCCCCAAGATAAGAAAATTTTGGCTTCAGGAAATTCTTGAATGATGAGTTTGCAAAGAAGGGTAACTTTTGTTTTAGGATAAATTTTATTTTCTACACTTGATCCAACATGTATGAGTATATTTTTTGTATTTTGATCAAGTTTTAATTTTTTATGCAAAAGCTGTTTTAAATTTTCATCCACACAAAAAACATCTTTTTTAAAGGCTAAATCTTTTGGATTAAAATCTTCATTAAGGGTAAAAGAACTAAGGCTTAGATACCGAACAAAAACATTTTCATTATAATCTATATTTAATTTTTGATTGTAAAAATTGTGCGCAAAACTTTCTTTTAAGCTGTTTTGATCAAAGCCAAAATTATTGCGACTCAAAATTCGACTCACTAGGGCTGATTTTATAAGTCCTTGTAGATCAATAACCGCATTATAATTATTTTTTCTAGCCTTAAGCAAAATTTTCAAGCTTTTAAAAAAATGCTTATCTTTTAAGGGTAGGGCATAGAGTTTGTCAATGAGTGGATGATTTTTGAGTATGCCTTTAAATTTTTCATCTACAAACCAATGAATTTCTATATCTTTTTTGAAATTTTTTATAAATTGCAGCACTACAGCACTTTGTATAATATCGCCTAAAGCGGATAAACGAACGATTGCTATTTTCATTCAAACCTATTGTAATTTTTTTGCTATGATTTTAACAAATAATTTTACAAAAGAAGGTTAAACTATGATTAAAAATGAGGGCTATATTTGTATTTTTGATTGTGAAAGCATACCTGATGTCGATTTGATCCGCAAAACTTTAGCTTTTAAGGGAAATGATTTGGAGGTGAGCTTAAAAGCCTTAGAATGGCAAAAAGAGCAAAGTGGAAATGAGTTTTTGCCTTTACCTTATCATAAGATTGTGAGTATTTGTGCAGTGATTGCTGATAGTTTTGGTAAATTTATTAAAGTGAATAAAATAGATGGTGATAATGAAAAAGAAATGATCCATAATTTTTTTTCTTTTATTGAAAAATACGAACCAAAATTAGTCAGCTATAATGGAAAAAATTTTGATATGCCTTTGTTGGTTTTAAGGGCTTTAAAATACAATATTAAAGCGGCAAATTATCTTGATACGCAAAGTGATAAATGGAATAATTATAAAACGCGTTTTTCAGAGCTTAAACATTGTGATTTATTTGAAAGCTTTGGAGGATTTAGGGGGATGAAGCTTGATGTGCTTTGTGCTATGGCTGATTTGCCAGGAAAATATGATGTGCATGGTGATGAGGTGATGAGTTTATACTATGAAGATAAGCTTGAAAAAATTCATGAGTATTGCGAAAGCGATGTTTTAAACACCTATATGCTTTTTTTAAAATATGAGCTAATCAAAGCAAATATTAACGATGAGGATTATGTCGGCTTTTTAGATACCATGAATGAATTTTTAAAAACAAAAAAGGCTAATCGTTCTTATGTTGAAGTCTTTTGTAAAGCGTGCGAAAATGAAATTTCTAAAATACAAATTTAATCGTTAAAATAAATATATTAGAATTTAAAAAGTTATTAGTGATCAAGAAAGGAAAAATGATGAAAATTCTTATTAGTGGCGGTGCAGGATATATCGGTTCTCATACCTTAAGGCAGTTTTTAAAAACAGATCATGAACTTTGTGTCTTAGATAATCTTTCTAAGGGATCAAAAATCGCAATCAACGATTTGCAAAGCATAAGAGATTTTAAATTTTTTGAATTAGATTTGAGTGATTTTAAAGAGGTGAAATCTTTATTTGAAAGGGAAAAATTTGATGCCATTGTTCATTTTGCGGCAAGTATAGAGGTTTTTGAGAGCACTCAAAATCCTTTAAAATACTACATGAACAATACCATAAACACGACCAATTTGATTAAAACTTGTATAGAAACGGGTGTAAATAAATTTATCTTTTCTTCTACGGCTGCAACTTATGGAGAACCTCAAACTCCGGTTGTGAGTGAAAATAGCCCATTAGCGCCTATTAATCCTTATGGTAGAAGTAAATTAATGAGTGAAGAGGTTTTAAAAGATGCCAATAAGGCCCATCCTGAATTTAAGTACTGCATATTAAGATATTTTAATGTTGCGGGTGCTTGTATGGATTTTCACATAGGCCAACGTTATCCAAAGGCAACTTTACTTATAAAAGTAGCGGCAGAATGTGCGGCAAAAAAACGCGAAAAAATGTTTATTTTTGGTGATGATTATGATACAAAAGATGGAACTTGTATAAGAGATTATATCCATGTTGATGATATTTCAAGTGCGCATTTGGCTGCTTTAGAGTATTTGCAAAATCATGAAAGCGATATTTTTAATGTGGGTTATGGACATGGTTTTAGTGTAAAAGAAGTGATTGAGTCTATGAAAAGAGTGACTGGGGTTGATTTTAAAGTAGAACTTGCTTCTCGTAGAGAAGGGGATCCAAGTGTTTTGATCTCTGATGCACAAAAAATAAGAACTTTAACTTCTTGGCAACCAAAATTTGATGATTTGGATTTAATCTGCAAATCAGCTTATGATTGGGAAAAACAGTGCTAAAAAGACTATTTTTCATTTTAAGCAAAGAGGATAAAAAATTTTTATTTTCTTTGCTTTTTTTTTCAGTTTTAATTTCTTTTATAGAAAGTTTTGCAATCTCTTTAGTGATGCCTTTTATCACTTTAGCGAGTGATTTTTCTTATTTTGATCGTAATCATTATTTGATAGAAATTAAAAATTATTTAGCTTTGCCAACATTTAAAATCATTGTTTATTTTGGTTTTGTTTTGATTATTTTTTATGTTTTAAGGGCTCTTTTAAATAGTTATTATTTTCACTTATTGGCTAAATTTTCCAAAGGAAGATACCATAATATCGCCTATAAAGTTTTTGCAAAATTTTTAAATATTAATTATGAAAATTTTACTCAAAAAAATCAATCTGAAATTTTAAAATCCATCACAGGAGAAGTTTATAATCTAAGCACGATGATTTCTTCATTTTTATTGATGATGAGTGAAATTTTTGTTGTGATATTGCTTTATGTTTTAATGCTTTTAATTAATTATAAAATTACTTTATTTTTAAGTATTTTTATGGTTTTTAATGCATTGATTTTAATTAAAATTTTAAGCCCTATTATCAAAAAAGCAGGGCTTAGACGCGAAGAAGCAATGAAAAATTTTTTTGAAATTTTAAACACTAATTTAAATAATTTTAAACTCATTAAACTCAAAACCAAAGAAGATGGAATTTTAAATCTTTTTAAAGCTCAAAGCGAAGCTTTTGCTAAAGCAAATATTACTAATGAAAGCATGAGTGCCATTCCTAGAATTTATTTAGAGGGTGTGGGTTTTTGCATCCTTGTTTTTATCGTGATTTTTTTGGTTTTAAAAAATGAAAGTGATATTTCTAGTATTTTGGCTACAATTTCTATTTTTGTCTTAGCGCTTTATCGTTTGATGCCAAGTGCAAATCGTATCATTACAAGTTATCATGATTTGATTTATTATCGTTCTTCTTTGGATATTATTTATCAAATTTTTAAACAAGAAGAAGAAAATTTAGGCGATGAAGAAATTTCTTTTAAAAAAGAACTTAGACTTGAAAATTTAAGTTTTGGCTATAAAGGTAAAAAAAATCTTTTTAATGGTTTAAATTTAGAGATAAAAAAAGGTGAAAAAATCGCTTTTATAGGGGAGAGTGGTTGTGGTAAAAGCACTTTAGTGGATATTATTTTAGGGCTTTTAAGTCCAAAAGAAGGAAGAGTTTTGGTTGATGGGGTGGAATTAAATTCTACAAACGCTAAAAAATATCGCCAAAAAATAGGCTATATCCCTCAAAATATCTATCTTTTTAATGACAGCATTGCTAAAAATATTAGCTTTGGAGATGAGATTGATGAAGAAAGGCTTTTTAGAGTGATCAAGCAAGCAAATTTGGAGCATTTTATCAAGCATCTTCCTGATGGAATTTGGACAAAAGTTGGAGATGGTGGAAGCAATTTAAGTGGAGGGCAAAAACAACGCATAGCTATTGCTAGAGCTTTGTATTTAGAGCCTGAAATTTTAGTTCTTGATGAAGCAACATCAGCACTTGATACTAAAAGTGAAGCTAAGATTATGGATGAAATTTATAAAATTTCAAAAGATAAAACGATGATTATCATCGCACATCGTCTTTCTACTATAACAAATTGTGATAGTATTTATCGTTTAGAGCATGGTGAGTTGATTAAGGAAGATTAAGTGAGAATTACTTTTATTATAGCGACTTTAAACTCAGGTGGCGCAGAGCGTGTTTTGGTAACCTTAGCAAATGCACTTTGTAAGGAACATGAGGTGAATATCATAAAATTTCACCAAGGAAATTCTTTTTATCCATTGGAAAATAATATCAATCTTAAAACCTTGCCAGAGTTTAGATTTGATACGATTTATCATAAAATTGCAAGTCGTTTTAAGAAATTTTTTACATTGAGAAAATTTTTAAAACAAACTCCAAGCGATGTATTTATTTCTTTTTTAGATACTACAAATATCGCTTGTATTATCGCTAAAATAGGGCTTAATACCCCGCTTATTATTAGTGAGCATAGCAATCAAGCTTATTTAAAATCTAAAATTTGGAGATTTTTAAGGCGTTTGACTTATCCTTATTGTGATGCTTTAAGTGTTTTAGGTAGTAGTGATAAATTTTATTATCAAAAATTTGTCAAAAGGGTTGAACTTTTATTAAACCCTTGTCATTTTAGCACTGAAATTCCGATCGATTCTTCTTTTGAAAAAGAAAATTTAGTCCTTTTTGTGGGTCGCTT
Source organism: Campylobacter sp. 2457A (assembly GCF_020135895.1). Classification (NCBI taxonomy): domain Bacteria; kingdom Pseudomonadati; phylum Campylobacterota; class Epsilonproteobacteria; order Campylobacterales; family Campylobacteraceae; genus Campylobacter; species Campylobacter sp. 2457A. The sequence goes on from NZ_JACHTO010000016.1 coordinate 11,675, forward strand.
GGATACAAATAAAAACCCTATGATGTTTTTAAAAGCAATCGCTAAATTAGATCAAAATATACAAAAAAATTATCGTTTTGTAGTAGCAGGTGATGGGGAATTAAGATCTATGCTTGAAAAAAAAGCCAAAGAAATGCATATTTGGGTGGAATTTTTAGGCAGAGTAGAAAATGTTAAAGAGCTTTATAAAAAGGCTAAAATACTTTGTCTTTGCTCTTTTGTTGAGGGCTTGCCAACTGTGCTTATAGAAAGTTTGTATTTTAATGTGTGCCGAATTTCAACTTTGTATCATGATGGCTCTAAAGATTTGATCGAAGATAATAAAGATGGTATTTTGGTAGAATGTGATAATGAAGAAATGTTGGCAAAAAAAATTGAATGGATTGTACAAAATGAAGATTTTAGATTAAATTTAATACAAAATGCCAAAAAAAGATGTATCAATTTTGATATTAATGAGATAAAAAAACAATGGCTAAAATTGATTAAAGAAGTTTCTCATGGCTAAAATTTCAATCATCGTTCCTACTTTTAAGCGTCCAAATTTACTCAAAAAAGCCATTAAAAGCATACAGATGCAAAATTATAAAGATTTAGAAATTATCATTAGCGATGATCATTCAGATGATGAAACAAAAGATATAGTGCAAGAAATGCAAAAGCAAGATAATCGCATAAAATATGTTTTAAACGATAAATACAAAGCAGGACCTAATGGAAACAAAAATAATGGCTTAGATCATGCTAATGGGGAATTTATAAGCTTTTTAGATGATGATGACGAGCTTTTACCTCATGCTTTAGAAATTTTAATGCAAAAAATTGATGAGGGCTATTCTCATGTTATTGGAAATTGTTTTATAGAAAAAGAAGGAAAACTCACTCAAGAATTTAGCGGAAAGGGCTTAAATAAAGATCAAGAACTTTGTAAGAAAGATTTTTTGATGGGAAAATTTCATGGAGAGTTTTTTTCTATTTTTAAAAAATCTTTACTAAAAAATCAGCGTTTTAATGAAGAATTTTATGGAAATGAAGCAACACTTTGGATACACCTATACAAGGAAAAAACTTTTTATATTCATCAAGCCTTTCGAATTTATCGTTTAAATAGAAGCGATAGTGTAACTTTAGCGGCAAGTAAAAATGCTATTAGGGTTTATCTTGGTTATTTAGAACTTGCTAGAATTTTGGAAAATGAGTTAGAGCAAACTGGCGATGAAGATTATAAAAATATGTGTGCAAGTTATTATAAGATGGCGGCATATTATGCAAAACTTGGAGGAAAATTTAAAGAGCTTTATCGTTGTTTATTTAAAAGTTTGAGCATCAAGATAAATACACCTGCTTTAATATTACTCATTTTAAGTATAATTCCAAGTAGTATGATTAAAAAATTATCTAAAATACGGACGAGTTTATGCAAAAATTAGCAATTTTTATTTATTCTTTAGGAAGTGGTGGTGCTGAAAGAGTTGTGGCAACTTTACTTCCTATGTTAAATCTTAAATTTGAAGTGCATTTGATTTTAATGAATGAGAAAATTTCTTATGAGATACCAAAATGCAATATCCATTTTTTAGAACATTCCAAGCCTAGTGAAAATGCGATTTTAAAATTGATTAAACTTCCATTTTTGGCTTTAAAATATAAAAAAATGTGTAAAAAACTAAATATAAACACCGAATTTGTATTCTTAAATCGTCCAAATTATATAGCTTTAATGGCAAGAATTTTTGGCAATAAAACCCGCCTTGTTATCAATGAATGTACCACTCCAAGCGTGATGTATAAAAAAAAGAATTTTAATTCTTGGGCGAATAAATTTTTGATTTCTTGTTTGTATCCTAAGGCGGATTTGATTTTACCAAATTCTAAAGGAAATTTAGAAGATCTAGTTCAAAATTTTAAAATCCAAAAAGAACAATGTAAAATTTTATATAATGCTATAGATTTAGAAAATATAGAAAAAAAATCTCAAGAGGAAATTGTTTTAAAAGATAAATTTATTTTAAGCGTTGGGAGATTAGATGCAGGGAAAAATCACGCTTTGCTTATCCGTGCTTATGCAAGACTTAAAACAAATTTAAAGCTTGTTATTTTAGGCGAGGGAATTTTAAAAAATGAATTAGAAAATTTGATACAGGAACTTGGCTTGGAAAATCAAGTCTTACTTTTAGGCTTTGATAATAATCCTTATAAATATATGAGTAAATGCGAATTTTTTGCATTTGCTTCGGTATTTGAAGGCTTTTCTAATGTTTTAATTGAAAGTTTGGCTTGTGGGTGTGCTGTGGTATGCACCGATCATAAAAGTGGTGCTAAAGAGCTTTTTGGAAATGATGAGTTTGGTTTGTTGGTAGAAGTGGATAATGAAAATTCTATGTTTCAAGGTTTAAAAACCATGATTGAGGATGAAAATTTAAGACAAGCTTATAAAAATAAAGCCAAAAATAGAGCTCTTGATTTTGATAAAGTTAAAATTGCACGAAATGCTCTAGAATATTTAATAGGATAATGTATGTTTAAAAAAGAATATTTTAAAAACCCTTATACAATTTTATTTTTAATGATTTTAAGTGCTTATATTTTTAGTATAGCCTGTAGATTTTATTGGATTTTTTGGGCGAGTCAGTTTAATGAGTACTTTTTCAATAACCAACTTATGATAACTTCAAACGATGGCTATGCTTTTGCAGAAGGTGCAAGAGATATGATAGCAGGATTTCATCAGCCTAATGATTTATCATATTATGATGCTTCTTTATCAGCATTTACTTATTGGGTTTATAAAATCACTCCTTTTAGTTTTGAAACAATTATTTTATACTTGAGTGTTTTTTTATCTTCATTGATTGTTGTGCCTATTATTTTAATCGCAAATGAATACAAATGCTCTCTTGCTGGTTTTATAGCCGCATTATTAGCAAGTATAGCTAATAGTTATTATAATAGAACTATGGCTGGATATTATGATACAGATATGCTTGTCGTTGTTTTGCCGCTTTTTATTTTATTTTTTATGATACGACTGGTTTTAAGAAAAGATCTATTTTCTTTGATATGTTTGCCATTTTTTGTTAGGGTTTATCTTTGGTGGTACCCTTCAAGTTATACTTTAAATGTTAGCTTGATAGGATTTTTCTTATTATATTCTTTAATTTTTCATAGAAAAGAAACTATTTTTTATATGAGTATCATTTTGATGCTGATGACTTTGCCTAATATTGCTTGGTATTATCAAAGTTCTATTGTTGTTTTATTGTTTAGCTTTTATGCGCTTAAAAGTGAATACTTTAAAATAAAATTTTTAATTTTGTTAGGAATTTTCACTTTTATTTTTTTAATTATCAGTGGCGGAATAGATCCTATACTTTATCAACTTAAATTTTATATTTTTAGATCAGATGAAAGCGTTAATTTAACGCATGGTTTTATGTATTTTAACGTTAATCAAACTATACAAGAGGTTGAAAGTATTGATTCGAGAGTTTTTATGAAAAGAATCAGTTCTAGTGAAATTGTTTTTCTTGCTTCTTGTATAGGTTTTATTTGGTTTATTATAAAGCATAAAAGTATTATTTTAACTCTACCTATGCTTTTTTTAGGTTTTTTAGCTTTAAAAAGTGGGCTTCGTTTTACAATTTATGCCGTTCCTGTTTTAGCTTTTGGTTTTGGCTATTTGGTCTATTCTTTAAGGGAGATAAATTTAAAAAAATACAAAGCAATGGCAGTAAATTTTGTTATCATTTTGTTTGTTTTTTTATCTTTAACTCCAGCTTTGTTTCACATTTATGTTTATAGAGCGCCAACGGTTTTTTCTAAAAATGAAGCAACACAATTAGATCAATTAAAAAAGATTGCAAATAGAGAAGATTATGTTGTGGCTTGGTGGGATTATGGCTATCCTATCCGTTATTATAGTGATGTTAAAACTTTGGTTGATGGTGGTAAGCATTTAGGAAAAGATAATTTCTTTCCTTCATTTGCTTTAACCAAGGATCAAAGATCTGCGGCTAATATGGCAAGATTGAGCGTTGAATATACGGAAAAAAGTTTTTATGCCCCTAATGATAGTCTTTTAAGAAAAGATATTTTGCAGGCGATGATGAAGGATTATAACGAGAGCAATGTTGATTTGTTTTTATATTCTTTATCTAAGCCGGATTTTAAAATCGATACTCCAAAAACAAGAGATGTTTATATATATATGCCTTTTAGAATGGCGTCTATTTTTTCAACAATTGCTAGTTTTTCTTTGATTAATCTTAATAATGGAAAATTAGACCAACCTTTTGTTTTCAGTACAGCTTATCCTTTGGGTAGGGAAAATGGAGAAATCATTTTAAGCAATGGCGTTGCTTTGAGTGATGATTTTAGAAGTTTAAAAATCGATAATGATGTTTCAATGATCCATAGCTTTATAGAGTTAAATTCGGTGCAGCAAAATGATTATAAAGAAATTCCAATTGATCCAAACGGACAATATTATCTTTTTTATATCAAAAATAGTCCTATTCCATATATACAATTTATATTGATGGATAAGACTATGTTTAATAGTGCTTTTGTGCAAATGTTTTTTTTAGGAAATTATGATAAGAGCTTGTTTGATTTGGTGATTAATACACAAGATGTTAAAGTTTTTAAATTAAAAATTTAGGTTTTATTGATATGAAAATAGGTTTTTTATCTCATGCTGGGGCGAGTATTTATCATTTTAGAATGCCAATTATTAAAGCTTTAAAAAAACAAGGTCATGAGATTTTTATCATAGTTCCAAAGGATGAATACACGCAAAAACTTCAAGAATTAGATTTAAATCTTGTTATTTATGATTTTTCAAGATCTAGTTTAAATCCTTTTGTGATTTTTAAAAATTTCTTTCATTTGAAAAAGGTATTAAAAAATTTAAATTTAGATCTTATTCAGTGCGCTGCACACAAAAGCAATACTTTTGGAATTATGGCTGCTAAATTAGCCAAAATTAAATATATTTTTGGCTTAGTAGAAGGCCTTGGTTCTTTTTACATCGATGATAATTTTAAAAGTAAGATGATAAGATGGAATATTAATTTATTATATAAAATTTCTTTTAAGCTTGCTAATGGCTTTATCTTTGTGAATGAAAGCAATGCTTTATTTATGAGAAATTTAGGACTTAAGAAAGAAAAAATTTTTATCATTAAATCAGTTGGTATTAATCTTAAAAAATTTTTACCTATAAAAATCAATCACGAGTCAAAAAGAATTTTTTGGAAGAATTTTTGTATCGACGAAAAACCCATCGTTTTAATGATAGCAAGGGCTTTGTGGCATAAAGGAATTAAAGAATTTTATGAGAGCGCAAGATTGTTAAAAGAACAAGCCAATTTTATTTTAGTAGGTGGAAGAGATGATAATCCTTCTTGCGCGAGTTTGGATTTTTTAAATTCGGGTTGTGTGCATTATTTGGGTTCTAGAAATGATATAGTAGAATTATTGCAAAATTGCGATATTTTTGTTTTGCCAAGCTATAAAGAAGGATTTCCTGTGAGTGTTTTAGAGGCTAAAGCCTGTGGAAAAGCTATTGTAGTGAGTGATTGTGAAGGATGTGTGGAGGCGATTTCAAATGCTTATGATGGACTTTGGTTTCAAACGGGAGATGCTAAAGATTTAAGTGATAAGATCGAACTTTTATTGAATGATGAAAAATTAAGAGATAATTTAGGTGTAAATGCAGCTAATGATGCTTTAAAATATGATGAAAATATCATAGCGCAGCATTATTTGGAAATTTATAAAAGGGCAATTAGTAATGTATAATCATTTTTTTAAGAGAATTTTTGATTTTTGTTTAGCTTTATTTTTGCTTGTATTGTTTTCTCCAATTATTTTTATAACAGCTTTGCTTTTAAAACTAACTCAAGGAAGTGTTATTTTTACTCAAGATAGACCAGGTTTAAATGAAAAAATTTTTAAAATTTATAAATTTAAAACAATGAGCGATGAAAGAGATGAAAATGGAGAACTTTTGCCAGATGAAAAGCGTTTAAAGGCTTTTGGAAAACTTGTAAGATCTTTAAGTTTGGATGAGCTTTTACAGCTTTTCAATGTTTTAAAAGGTGATATGAGTTTTGTTGGGCCTCGTCCTTTATTAGTGGAGTATTTGCCTCTTTATAATGAAAAACAAAAATTGCGTCACAGTGTGCGTCCCGGTATTACAGGATGGGCACAAGTAAATGGCAGAAACGCTATTTCTTGGGAAAAGAAATTTGAGCTTGATGTTTATTATGTAGAAAATCTTTGTTTTTTCTTTGATTTAAAGATTATGTTTTTAACCGCTTTAAAAGTTTTAAAAAGAAGCGGAGTGAGCAAAGAAGGACACGTTACTACAGAGAAATTCAATGGCAAAAACTGAAAAAATTTACATTTATGGCGCGGGTGGGCATGGATTAGTTTGCAAAGATGTTGCTTTGAGTTTAGGTTATAAAGAATGCATTTTTTTAGATGATTTCAAAGCAAAGCCTTTTGATCCAAATTTAGAAAAATATGATTTTTTTATCGCTATAGGGAATAATCAATTAAGAAAAGATTTTTTTGAAAAAGTTTCTCAAAGTGGTTTTAAAATAGTCAATCTCATTCATCCAAGTGCGATCATTAGTCCTAGTGCTTTTATAAAAGAAGATGCTGGAATTTTAATCATGCCTTATGTTGTGGTAAATGCAAGAGCAAAAATTTCAAAAGGGGTTGTTTTAAATACCTCAAGTGTAATTGAACATGAGTGTGAAATTGGAGAATTTTCACACATTAGTGTTGGGGCTAAGTGTGCAGGCAATGTAAAAATAGGAAAAAATTGTCTTTTGGGGATTAATTCTTGTGTTTTGCCAAATTTAAGTTTAGCTGATGATAGTATTTTAGGTGGAGGATCAACTTTGATTAAAAGTCAAAATGAAAAAGGTGTTTTTGTAGGAGTACCTGCAAGAAGGATATAACAAATCTTTCATCTTTTAGGATGGATTTTTATAAATTTAGTAAATATATATCATATCCTTTGAAAAACTCTCTAAATATAAATTCGAAGGCTTTTGTCAACTGAATTGGAAAATAAAAATTTAAAAACACTGTGTAAGTGAATTTATATAACTCGCAAATTTAATCTTTTTTATATGCATTTTGCAAAATGAGAAGATGTAGAAATTTATAAAACGGTGAAATTTGATTATTTTGCAAAAAAGAAGCGCCAACTCTTATTATAAAAACTAAATATAAAAAAATATGTGTTTTAAAGGTTATGTATAAAAAGAAGATTTAAAAAACTTTAAAAGTGGTGCAAAATAAATTTTACCTGCAAAAAGAATTTTTAATGTTTGATTTTTGGTAAATTATTTTAGATACAATGCATAACAAATACAAAGCTCTTTATAAAAAGGATAAAAATGAGATTTTTTCTTTCTCCTCCTCATATGAGTGGTAATGAATTAAAATATATTGAAGAAGTTTTTAAGAGTAATTATATTGCTCCTTTGGGTGAATTTGTAAATCGTTTTGAAAAAAGTGTTAAAGAATATAGCAAGAGTGAAAATGCATTGGCGCTTAACTCCGCTACTGCGGCTTTGCATTTAGCTTTAAGGGTTGCAGGCGTAGAACAAAATGATATAGTTTTAGCTTCATCTTTTACTTTTATAGCCTCAGTAGCACCTATTTGCTATCTTAAGGCAAAGCCTATTTTTATAGATTGTGATGAAACTTATAATCTTGATGTAAGTCTTTTAAAACGTGCTATTAAAGAATGTGAAAAGAAACCAAAAGCTTTGATTTTAACTCATCTTTATGGAAATTCTGCAAAGATGGATGAGATTGTGCAAATTTGTAGTGAAAATAATATTATTTTAATCGAGGATGCTGCTGAAGCTTTAGGAAGTTTTTACAAGGAAAAAGCTTTAGGAACGTTTGGAGAATTTGGAGTTTATTCTTATAATGGTAATAAAATTATCACAACTTCAGGCGGTGGTATGCTTATTGGCAAAGATAAAGAAAAAGTCGAAAAAGCAAGATTTTATAGCACTCAAGCAAGGGAAGATTGTTTGCATTATGAACATTTAGATTATGGGTATAATTATAGATTGAGCAATGTCTTAGGTGCTATCGGTTTAGCACAAATGGAAGTTTTAGAACAAAGAGTACTTAAAAAAAGAGAAATTTATAATTGGTATAAAGAATTTTTAGGAGATAAATTAACTTTTTTGGATGAATTAAAAGATTCAAGAAGTAATCGTTGGCTTAGCACTGCTTTGATTGATTTTGATATGAAAGAGCTTAATTCTTGCGAAAAAAATATCAATATTTCTCAAAAAAATATACCATTACATCCAAAAATTTCTAAATTAATAGATGATTTAAAAAAAGAGCAGATTGAAACACGCCCACTTTGGAAGGCTATGCATACTCAAGCAGTTTTTAAAGATTGTAAAGCTTATATTAATGGAAATAGTGAGTTGTTTTTTCAAAAAGGAATTTGTTTGCCAAGCGGAACAGCTATGCAAAAAAATGATGTAAAAGAAATTTCAGAATTAATCCTTAAAAGTATAAAGGAATGATATGGATTTTTATAAAAGCAAAAGATTAATCTTTTTTTTATGTTTTGATATTGTTTTGTTTTCTCTTTCTATATATTTGGCTTTCTCTTTACGTTTTAGTGGAGATATTGCAAATATTTTCTATCAAGGCATGTTTAAAGCAGGAATTATTTTACTTTTTTTGAAAATAGCTTTTTTATTTATTTTTAGAATTTATAAGGTTGCTTGGAGATTTTTTTCTTTAAGTGAGGCAAGAAAAATTTTTTTTGCTTTAGCTTTGGCTGAGTTTTGTTTTTTAATCATTTTTTATTTTTTTAGTGATTTTTTCAACCCCTTTCCAAGAAGTGTCGTAGGGATTGATTTTGTTATATCTTATATGTTTATAGGAACTTTAAGGATCAGCAAAAGAATGCTTGTAGATTTTAAATCTTCCAAAGCCGAGCAGGAAAATCCTTGCATCGTTATAGGGGCAACTTCTAAGGCTTTGCATTTGTTAAAAGGTGCAAGAGAGGGAAGTTTAGGATTTTATCCTGTTGGGGTGATCGATGAGAGAAAAGAGCTTATAGGAACTTATTGTGACAAATTTATCGTTCAAGATAAAAGCAAAATCAAAGAATATATTCAAGATGGCATTAAAACAGCTATTATTGCATTGAAGCTAGAGCAAGAATCTTTAAAAAAGCTTTTTGAAGAATTAATAGACTATGGCATTATAGATGTTAAAATATTTTCTTTTACCCAAAATAAAACTAGAGATATTAGCATAGAAGATCTTTTAGCTAGAAAGCCAAAAGATTTAGATGATGGAGCTGTAGCGGCATTTTTAAAAGATAAGGTCGTTTTGGTAAGCGGGGCAGGTGGTACTATAGGAAGTGAGCTTTGCAAACAATGCATTAAATTTGGTGCAAAGCATCTCATAATGCTTGATCATAGCGAATTTAATCTTTATAAAATCAATGAGGAATTGCAAAATTTCAAAGAAAAAATCACTCCTTTGATGATGAGCATTTTAGATCAAGATTCTCTTGATAAAGCATTAAAAATATATCAACCTGAATTGATTTTACACGCTGCTGCTTATAAACATGTCCCACTTTGCGAGCAAAATCCTTATGCTGCTGTGATCAATAATATAGTAGGAACAAAAATTTTAACCGATTGTGCTAAGGCCAACGGTGTTAAGAAATTTGTAATGATTAGCACAGATAAAGCCGTGCGTCCAACAAGTGTCATGGGATGTACTAAAAGAGTTTGTGAGCTTTATACACTAAGTTCTTCGAGTTCTGATTTTGAAGTTGCTTGTGTGCGCTTTGGTAATGTATTAGGATCGAGTGGAAGTGTGATTCCTAAATTTAAAGCTCAAATTGAAAATGGAGAAGCGCTAACCTTAACACATCCTGATATCGTGCGTTATTTTATGCTTGTAAATGAAGCTGTGCAACTTGTTTTGCAGGCTGGGGCTATTGCAAAAGGTGGAGAACTTTTTGTGCTTGATATGGGAAAACCTGTTAAGATTATGGATTTAGCTAAAAAAATGCTTTTGCTTTCAAATCGTCCTGACTTGGAAATTAAAATCGTAGGACTTAGAAAAGGGGAAAAGCTTTTTGAAGAGCTTTTGATCGATGAAAATGACGCTAAAACAAAGTATGAAAGTATTTTTGTGGTAAAAAATGAGAAAATCGATTTAAATATTTTAAATGTGCAAATTGAGAGGCTTAAGCAAAATAAAGATATAATTAGTCTTTTAAAAGAAATAGTGCCTGAATTTAAACACAATGCTGGAGGTAATTAAACATGTTTATTAAAGACATGCAAAGATTTGAAGATAATCGTTATAAAGCTAGAGCTTATATGACTTATATTCTAACAAGAAATTTACCCAATAAACTTCCCGATATTCGTCTTGAAAGCATACGAGCTGCTTTAGACAAAATCGAGCATGATATTTCAGTTTTTGATGCTTTGTATATACTTGATACTTCTGGAAGACAAATTGGAAACGCTATAGCATTAAAAAAAGAATTTGAAATAGGAGATGGGGAAGATAAGAGTTCAAAAGCTTATTTTTATAGAGCTGTTAATCTTAAGCGATGCACTCTTAGTGATCCTTACCCTTCAATTTTAAACAATGAGTTATGTGTTACCGCTTCAATGCCTATTTATGATAACAAGGATAATTTATTATTTGTTGTTTGCATTGATATCAGCTTAACAAATATTTTAAAAATGATAGAAACTGGCTATTCTGAAACTATTTTTACCTATTTTAGTCGTATAGTTTATTTTTGTTTTGCTGCAGTTTTATTTATCATCACTTGTTTTTTATTTCAAAAAGGCTTATTTAGTTTATTTCATCCTCAAGGAGAAGTTGGCATACAGGTTATTTTTCAAAGTACCATTGCTATAACTTTAGCCTTGGCTATTTTTGATTTAACAAAAACAATTATAGAAGAAGAGGTTTTTGGAAAAACAAAAAAAGAGATTAATGGGATTCAAAAAACCATGGTGAGATTTTTAGGATCTATTATTATAGCGTTAGCTATAGAGGCTTTAATGCTTGTTTTTAAACTTGTTTCGAGTGATTTATCGCAAATGCTTTATGTATTTTATCTTATTGGAGGCATTAATCTTCTTTTAATAGGACTTAGTATATATTTATTTGCAGTAAAATATAAGAATAATTAAGGAAAAAAATGTTATAATTATTTTTTTACGAGGTTAATGAAATTAAAAAATCAATAGCAAAATAAATTTTTGAAAGGACAAATTGTGAAATTGTTAGTTGTTGATGACAGTTCTACCATGAGAAGGATTATTAAGAATACCCTAACAAGACTTGGACATAATGATGTTCTTGAGGCTGAACATGGAGTTGAGGCTTGGGATTTACTTGTTAAGAATGAAGATGTTCAGGTTTTAATTACCGATTGGAATATGCCAGAAATGAATGGCTTAGAGCTTGTTAAAAAAGTTCGTGCTGAAAAAAAATATGAAGATATGCCAATTATTATGGTAACTACAGAAGGTGGTAAAGCCGAAGTAATTACCGCTTTAAAAGCTGGTGTTAATAATTATATTGTTAAGCCTTTTACTCCTCAGGTATTAAAAGAAAAACTTGAAGATGTTTTAGGAACAGGTTCTAATGAGGCTTCAGCTGAATAAAAATAAAGCCTTTTTTATGGCACTATGATGCAAAAAATTTATTATGAATTATTTTTTAAAGTAGATAAACAATATAAAAATTTATTTCTTGATTTTGTTTTTGATTTAGGTATTGAAGCCATAGAAGAAAAAGATGAAGGTATTTATATACGTTCAAATGAGAGTTTAGAAGAACTCTCATGGGCTCTTGAAATTTTTACTCAAAAACTGAAAGAAAAATTTAACACAAAAGAAGAAATTCTCTACAACAAAACTGTCGAAGAAAAAGAAAATAAAAATTGGATAGAAGAATATAAAAAAAATATCAAACCTATTTTAATTGATCAAATTTATATTCATACTACTTGGCAAGAAGAAAAGAAAAATTATATTAATATTAAAATAAATCCTGCTTTGGCTTTTGGTTCGGGTCACCATGAGAGTACTTATGCTTGTATAAAATTTTTACAAAAATTTGCAAAAAAAGATGATTTAGTTTTAGATTTGGGTTGTGGTAGTGGGATTTTAGGTATTGCAATGTCAAAACTAGGTTGCAAGGTTGAAATATGTGATACTGATGAATTAGCTATTCATAGTTCTTTAGAAAATGCCAAACTCAATCAGGTTTGTTTTGAAAATTCATGGAAAGGTTCTATTGATCAGGCAAAACATAAATATGATTTAATTGTAGCAAATATTATTGCAGATGTTATTTTGATTTTAGAAAAAGATATTAAAAAACATTTAAAAGATAATGCTATACTTATATTGTCTGGAATTTTAGACAAATATCAGACAAGAATTAAAGAAAAATTTCAAGATTTGGAGCTTATTGATGAAATTAAAATCAATGAATGGTGCTCTTTTGTATATAAAAATAAAAAGGAAATCTAATGAATAATTCTTCAAACAATAAAGGCAATCCGCAAAATAACGGTTTTTTTAATAAAAATCCTATTTTTATTTTTGCGGTTTTTGCTATTGTAATGATAGTCATTTTTAAAGGATTATTTGATGGAAATTCCTCATTTAGCGGTATGCTAAATGGCGGAGAAACTCATAAAAATATTCCTTATTCTGAACTTAAAAAATTAATAGAAAGTGGTCAGATTAATCAAGTCAGCATAGGACAAACCACTATAAAAGCTGTTTCAGGTTCCCAAAATACGGTTTATAGTGCTAAAAAGGTTAATGATCCAGAGCTTGTGAGTTTGCTTGATAGTAAAAATATCGCCTATGGAGCTTATTCTGAAACAAATTGGTTTACTGATATATTGTTTTCATGGGTGCTACCTGTGTTTATATTTTTTGGAATTTGGATGTTTTTGGCTAGTCGTATGCAAAAAAATATGGGGGGATCTATTTTAGGTATAGGAAGTTCTAAAAAATTAGTCAATTCTGAAAAGCCAAAAGTAAAATTTAATGATGTTGCAGGTGTTGAAGAGGCTAAAGAAGAGGTTAAGGAAATAGTTGATTTTCTAAAGTACCCTGAAAGATATATTAAACTTGGGGCTAAAATCCCGAAAGGACTATTGCTTGTTGGACCTCCAGGAACAGGTAAAACTTTACTTGCAAAAGCAGTTGCTGGTGAAGCAGATGTTCCATTTTTTAGCGTCTCTGGTTCTTCTTTTATTGAAATGTTTGTGGGTGTTGGTGCATCTCGCGTGAGAGATTTATTTGAAAATGCAAAAAAAGAAGCTCCTGCTATTGTATTTATCGACGAGATTGATGCTATAGGAAAAAGTCGTGCAGCTAGTGGTATGATGGGTGGAAATGATGAAAGAGAGCAAACCTTAAATCAGCTTTTGGCAGAGATGGATGGTTTTGGAACGGAAAGTTCTCCTGTTATTGTCTTAGCGGCTACAAACCGTCCAGAAGTTTTAGATGCTGCGCTTTTAAGACCAGGTAGATTTGACAGACAAGTTTTGGTGGATAAGCCGGATTTTAAAGGTAGATGTGATATTTTAAAAGTTCATATGAAAGATGTTAAAATTTCTCCTGAAGTAAAAGTTGAAGATATTGCAAGATTGACCGCAGGACTTGCTGGTGCTGATTTGGCTAATATTATCAATGAAGCTGCGTTATTAGCGGGAAGAGATTCTAAAAAACATGTAGAACAAAATGATCTTGTAGAAGCGGTTGAAAGAGCTATAGCTGGACTTGAAAAGAAATCGCGTCGTATTAGTGATAAAGAGAAAAAAATTGTAACTTATCATGAATGTGGTCACGCTTTAATTGCTGAAACCACAAAAGGTGCAAAAAAAGTAAGTAAGGTATCTGTTATCCCAAGAGGTTTAGCAGCATTAGGTTATACACTCAATACTCCTGAAGAGAATAAATTTTTAATGCAAAAACATGAACTCATTGCTGAAGTTGATGTGCTTTTAGGTGGTAGAGCAGCTGAAGAAGTGTTTATAGGAGAAATTTCAACAGGGGCAAGTAATGATTTAGAAAGAGCTACAGATATCATAAAAGCAATGATCTCTATGTATGGTATGAGTGAAATCGCAGGTTTGATGGTGCTTGAAAAACAAAGAAATACTTTTTTAAGTGGTGGACAAACCATTAAAGACTATTCTGAGAAAACAGCAGAGTCTTTAGATGAATATGTTAAAAAAACTTTAGATGAACGTTACAAGGATGTTAAAGATACACTAAGTGCATATAAGGGTGCTATTGAAACTATGGTTGCAGCACTTTATGAGGAAGAAACAATAGAGGGTGCAAAAGTGCGAGAGATTATTAAAAATTATGAAAATGAAAATAATCTTTCAAGTCGTTTGCAAGACATTGAAGAAAATACTAAAGAAGAAAAATAATGAAATATATCGCAAAAGAGGGCTATTTTAGTATAGGTTTGATTGTATTTTTAATCATATTTTTTTGGATTTTAAATGGCTTTTCTTTTGTGCTTTTTTTGGCACTATTGATATTTTTATTTATTTTTAGAAATCCAAATCGTATTTTAATTTGTCATGATAAAAAAGCAATTTTATCTCCTATAAATGGGCAAATTATTCAAATAGAAAATACTTTTAGAAAAGATTTTGGAGAATGTATAGAAATAAGTATCGCCAATTCTTTTTGCAATGCAGGTTCTTTTTATGCTCCTTTTGAAATGAATATTGATGAAGTTAAATATAGATACGGACTTTTTATAGATAAAGGATTTCAAAATTTAAATTTTTTAAAAGAAAAAATTTCTATCAATGCTGTAAGTAATTCATCTAAAATAATTTTGGAAATTTATGCTGGAAATTTAGGAAGAAAACTAAGACTTGATAATATTTCTTATGGTTTAAAAGTTGGGGATAGATTAGGTTTTTTAATTGATGGAAAGATAAAACTGGTACTTCCGAAAAATATACGGATACAAGCAGGACTTGGAGATGAAATAAAATCTGGATCTTTGTTGGGTTATTTGATTTAAGGAGATTGTTATGAATAGCAATAAACCGCAATTTGTTTATATTTTACCAAACCTTTTTACCGCTGCTTCTATTTTTTTGGGTGTTATTTCTATCATTAGCTCCATACAAGGAAATTATTACAAGGCTTTAATTTATATCATTTTTTCTTTAATCTGTGACGGACTCGATGGAAGGGTAGCTAGACTAACAAAAACCACTTCAAAATTTGGAATCGAATTTGATTCTTTGGCCGATTTGGTTGCTTTTGGCGTTGCTCCTGCTATACTTTTTTACATGGTAATAGGTTCTGAATATGGAAGATATGGTTCTTTGATCGCGGCCTTTTTTGTGGTTTTTGGTGCGATACGTCTGGCAAGATTTAATGTAACAACCGGAACTTACGAGCCCTCTGTTTTCATAGGTCTTCCTATACCTACAGCAGCTGTTGTTAGTTCGATTTGGACTTATAGTTATTATCATTATGATTTTTTAAAAACCTACGGTATTGCTTTTTTAATTTTGCAAGCAATTTTAGGTTTATTGATGGTAAGTAATATACGCTATCCAAGTTTTAAAAAATTGGATTTTAATCGATCTAGTGTTTTAAAAGTGTTAATTATATTAATCATTATATTTTCATTTTTGTATCTTTATCCTCTTAGAAGTTTAATCACTTTAGCGAGTTTGTATGTTCTTTATGGAATTATACGAGCTTTTTATACGATTATTTATTCTAAATTTAAAAGAAGTTAAGTGTAAAATTTAGCAATGTTTTCACATTCTTCATTGCTAAATCCAGCTTTTAATCTTGCGTCTATATTAAGTTTTTTTCCAGCAAGGGAAAATTGATGAAATAAATTACAAATATCTAAAAAGCTATATTGTTCTTTATTTGAGAATTTCCACCAATAATCCCCTTTTTTTACATGGTTGATTTCGTCATTTAAAATGATGGCTAAGATTTCTTTTAATAAATTTTTTATAGGATGATTTGAACTTTCAAGTTTTGCAACTACAAAAGGATTTGCATCAAGCCCTTTTGCTTCTAAGCCACGATGAACTACACCCATTCTAAAATTTAAAGAATTTTGGGTTACTTTTAGCGCAGCTTCTAAATTATCATGTACACTAAAATCTCCATATTTAAAACCTAGTTCTTTTAATGCTGAATTTAAGAAATTAAAATGTTTAATTTCTTCTTCAGCAACCTCTAGCCAATCTTTATAAAATTGTTCTGGCAAATTTTTAAAACGATAACTTGCATCTAAAGCTAGATTGATAGCACTAAATTCAATATGTGCTATAGAATGGATTATTTTAGCTAAAGAATGGGTAGAATTTACAAATTTTGGACGTCTGATTCTTGTTGGATGAATAAGTTTTAAATTAGAATATATATTTTCCTTAAAAATGCTATTTTGATCATGATTGAAGACAATTTTTTGACTTTTAAAATTATCATAAAAATCAGAAAATTGTTTAAATTTTTCTTCAATATCTTGTTCGTATAAAATTTTTTCCAAATTAGAAAAGAATTCTTGATGCATTTTTATCCTAAATTTTTATTTTAATTATATTTAAAAAAAATAAATTTTGTTATAATTTTAATTTTTTAGATTGGAAAATGATAATGAAAATATTAAGCGAAGAAGAAAAAAGAATTATTTTACTAAAGGGCACTGAAGCCCCTTTTAGTGGAAAGTATAATGATTTTTATGAAAAAGGGATTTATCTTTGTAAGCAATGCGGTTCTAAGCTTTATAAATCAGAGGATAAATTTAAATCAGGATGTGGTTGGCCAAGTTTTGATGATGAAATTTCAGGAGCTGTAAAAAGAATCCTCGATAAAGATGGGGTGCGTACAGAAATAGTGTGTTCAAATTGCAATGCACATCTTGGGCATGTTTTTGAAGGTGAGGGTTTTACTGAGAAAAATATTAGACATTGTGTAAATTCAATTTCATTAGAATTTGTAAAAGGTTGATCGTGTTATCAAATTTAGGTTCTGAATTTTATTTAATGTTTTTTTCTAGTATAACCTTGCTTGCTATTTTAAATCCATTTGGGAATTTAACTCAATTTTTATCTATGAGTGATGGTTTGCCTTTAAACCTTAGAAAAAGGTTGTTTAGATATATACTTTATACAGCACTTGTTATTATGCTTGTATTTTTATTTTTGGGTCCTTTGCTTATGCAATATATTTTTCGAATTTCATTGGATGAATTAAGGGTTTCTGGGGGATTGGTTTTAATCATCATGGCGATTAAAAATTTACTTTTTTCTACAAAAATGATTATGAAAGATTTTAGTTTTTATCAAGAAATGGATGATAAAGAAATTTTGCGTCAAAGTTTAATTCCTATGGCTTTTCCTATGCTTGTTGGGCCAGGAGCTTTGGCAAGCGTGGTTGTGATTTCTGGAGATTGTGGGATTGATATAGCTCTTGGAGGTATGGTTATAGCTTTTGTTTTTATGTTTGTTTTGTTTCATTTTGCAGCAACTATAGAAAAAATAGTTGGAAAACTTATTTTGCATATTTTCTCTCGTATCGCTCAAGTGTTTATCGCGGCTATGGGGTTTAAGATGATTGTAATAGGACTAAAGGATATTTTTCATTTATAAATTTTATTTTTTTAAATCTTTAAAATTTTCAAAGCCGCTTTCTTGACAGCATTTTTCTTCAATAATCTTTAGAAATTCTTCTCTAGGGATGTTTTTTGCACCCATAAATTCTAAGTGTTTGTTATAAATTTGACAATCTATTATGAAATTATAAGGCGATAATAGATCGCAAAGTTTTATCATTGCGATTTTTGAAACATTTTTTCTTAGACTAACCATGCTTTCTCCAAAAAAAACTTTTCCTATGATTAATCCATAAATTCCCCCTACAAATTCATCATGGTCATAGAGTTCTAAAGTATGAACATATCCTAATTGAAAAAGAGTATTGTATGCTCGGATGAAATCATTATCGATCCAGCTTTGAGAACGTGCGTTCTTACAAGAAGTGATGAGTTTTAAAAAATCATAATCAAGCTTTACTTCGTAAAGATTTAAAAATTTTTTCATATTTTTTTGTATATGAATTTCTTTAGGCTCTAATATACATCTAGGATCAGGACACCACCAAGTAACTGGATTGCTAGTCCATGGAAAAAGTCCAAAACGATAAGCTTTTAAGATAAAATTTGCTTCTAATTTTGCACTTAAAAATACAGGTGCATCTTTAGGAGCTTTTAATAATTTAGAATATAAATTCAAGCTGTCCATTTTTTTTGAGTTTGATTTTAACTATTCCGCCTTGTTTGAGTTTGCCAAAAAGAATTTCATCACTAATTTTTTCTCCAATTTCTTCGCAAATGATACGTTTAAGTAATCTGACGCCAAATTCTTTATTATAGGCTTTTTTAGCTAAATAAATTTTAGTTTTTTCATCGGCGGTAATTTTGATATTTTTTAAATTTGCAGAAATTTCATCCAATTCCTTTTGTACAATTTTTGCTAATATCTCATCATTTAAATCATTAAAATGCAATATTTTATCAATTCTATTGATAAATTCAGGAGCAAAAAAATCTTTTATAGCGCGATCACTTTTTGATTCATTTTTACTTAAAAATCCCAATTCATTACTCTCTTTTAAGCCTAGATTTGATGTCATTATGATAATAGTATTTTTAAAATCTATTTTAAGTCCGCTATTGTCTGTAAGTTCGGCATTATCAAATATTTGTAAAAAGGTATTGCTTAAATCAGGGTGGGCTTTTTCTATTTCATCAAAAAGCACCAAGCTGAAAGGATTTTTTCGTATAGCATTACTTAAAAGCCCACCGTCTTCATAGCCAACATAGCCAGCAGGAGAGCCTATAAGCTTACTAAGAGAGTGTTTTTCTGCGTATTCACTCATATCAAAACGTTCTAAATTGAGTCCTAAAAATTCTGCCAAAGTTTTACAAAGTTCTGTTTTTCCAACCCCGCTAGATCCTGTAAATAAAAAAATTCCTCTTGGAGAATTAGAATTTTTAAATCCAGCAAAACTTTGTTTTAACGTAGATACCAACCCATCAATAACTTCATCTTGTCCAAAAATTTTCGTTTTTAAATTCGTCTTTAAGTTAGCCAAAGCTTTATTATGATCAAATTCAAACATTTTATGATGTCGAGTCATTTTAGCTAAGACAAGCTCCAAATCTTTAAGCGTGATATTTTTTTTATTTTTTGGATTTAAGGCAAAAGAGGCTCCAAGTTCATCAATAAGATCTATGGCACTATCTGGTAAATACTTGTCGTTAAAAAATTTTTTACCCCAAGTGACTGCTTGTTTGAGAATTTCATCATCGAGTTTGATTTGATGAAATTTTTCATACTTTGTTTTTAATCCTTGTAAAATTTGAAAGGCTTCTTCTTGGCTTGGTTCATCTACATTGATTTTAGCAAAACGACGACTCAAAGGCTTGTTTTTATCAAAAGTATTTTTATATTCCATATAAGTGGTAGCCCCTATGCATTTTAAGTTACCGTTGCTAAGCGATGGTTTTAAAAGATTTGAAAAATCAGCGTGTGATTCTCCCGTTGCTCCAGTTCCAACTATAGTGTGAATTTCATCAATGAATAAAATGGCGTTAGGTATTTTATCTAGTTCATTTAGAATTTCTTTAATACGTTTTTCAAAATCTCCGCGATATTTTGTCCCAGAAAGTAATCCGGCCATATCTAAGCTAAAAATTTGAGCATTTTGTAATTTTTTAGGAACTTTTTTTTCGACAATAGCAAGAGCAAGTCCTTCAATGATAGCTGTTTTGCCAACTCCGGCTTCGCCAACTAAAATAGGATTGTTTTTTTTGCGACGAGATAAAATTTGTAATATTCTTTCGAGTTCAAATTTTCTACCTATCAAGGGATCGATTTTTCCTTGCTTTGCTAAAAGAGTTAGATTATTTGTATAAGAATTTAAAATTTCTACTTGAGTGTGTTGTTTGAGTTCTTGTATTTTTTCTAGATTGATATCGTATTTTTTTAATAAATAATTTGATATTGTTCTTTCGTCCTGTAAAATTTTTTCTAGAAAATCAATGATTTTCATTTCGGCAAAATTATCCGCTAAAATTTCATCCAAAATAATAGAATTAGTAGGTGTAACTTCTTCATTTAATATTTCATTATTTTTTGCTATGTGGTTTTTAAGCTCTTCTTCGAAAATTTCTAAGTCTTTATCGGTGCATTCTTTGAAAATGGTTTTAAAATCCACGCTTAATTTAACTAGAGCAAAAATCAAATGCTCACAAGTTGTAAATTCGTGCTTATTAATAAAGCTTAAATGTCTAGCATGTTCGAGATACTTTTGTAAATTTTCTTGATATTTCATTCTTTTTCCACTTTTACTCTTAAAGGAAAATTTGCCAGTTGTGCAGCTTCAAAAACTTTTTTTTGTTTTGAAAGCGCTATTTCTTGCGTATAAATTCCGCATACTCCACTACCATTTAAATGAACTTCTAGCATAATTTTGCTTGCATTTTCAAAATTATGATGAAAAATACTCATTAAAATTTCTATAACAAAGTCCATCGTGGTTATATCGTCATTTAATAATATAACCTTAAACATTTTAGGTTCTTGGAGTTTGCTTTGCTCTAGAGTTTTAACTTTTGGCATTATTTTTCTTTATAAATTCTATTTAAATCATCTTGAATTATTTGAGTTGGAATTTTTCCAAGATAAAAATTCACAGGAGTATTGTTATTCCAATAATCGCTAAGATTTTGATAATTTCCATTTTTCATAACAACTTTAAAAGGTAGTTGCTCCATACTTTGGTAATTAATATCTTTTAAGATTTGGGCAATAATGCGATCATTTTGAGAGTTATTGCTTAAAAAATAATAAGCTCCATAGTCATTAGCAAATTTTTTTACAGCATCATCGCTAACATCTTCAAAGTGTGTTAAACCGATGATAATAAGTTTATCTGAATTATTTCTCCAAAGATTGCTAAGATTTAAAGCTTCTTCCTTGCAAGGAGTGCAGAAAGTGCCAAAAAAATCAATCATTAAAACCTTATTTTCCTCCCCTTTAACAACAAATCCTTTATCAGTTCGAATAAGGGTTTTAGTAGCACCACCATTGATATTTTTCAAAACGATCTCATCGCCTTTTTTATATTCTTCAAACATATAATCATTTTTCACATCTTCTTCATGAGAGCAAGCACTGAGAAAAAAAATAACACTTGCGCAAACCAGAGTTAAAATTTTTTTCATTTAATCATCCCTTTGTTGATATTTTTTAAAGCCATTCTAGCATCTAAATCAGCTTGTTTCTTTTTTAAGGTTTCACGCTTATCGTGTAAATTTTTACCCTTAACTAAAGCTAGGGTTGCTTTGACTTTATTTTTATTGTTAAAATAAAGATCTAATGCAACAAGCGTATATCCTTCAATGCTAACTTTACCAAAAAGCTTATCGATTTGTTTTCTGTGCATCAATAGCTTTCTAGCGCCTCTTTCTTCATGTTTGTAAAAAGCATGAGTCGTATTTAATAAAGCAATATGAGCGTTTAAAAGAAAAAGTTCTCCTTTGATAATACGAACAAAAGAATCTTTTAGATTAGCCCTTCCAGCACGTAAAGCCACCACTTCACTGCCTTTAAGAACAATGCCAACCTCAAAACGTTCTATAATGCTATAGTTAAATAAAGCTTTTTTATTTCTAGCGATAATTTTCACTTATCAACCTTAAAAACACTACTTCCGCTTCCACTTAAAAAATATTGATTTTCTAAATAATCTAACATTTTAGGATATAAAGATGCACAAGGGGTAAATAAATCATTAAGTTCTAAGTTTTTATAGTCTTGAAGAAGTTCTTTAGTGCTTAAATTTTCATATATTTTAGCTTGTTTTAAATTGAGATTAAAATCATGTCTTTTTTTATCAAATTCTTTATAAACCTTGCTTGTATCGCAAAAGATTTGTGGAAAAGTCCAATTGAGGCTCGGAATTTCATCTTCAAAAGCGTTGATAATTTCTCCGCATCCGCTAACATTTGCAGAGTGAAATCCGCTTAGAAAAAAGGCAATATCACTTCCTAGTTTTGTGCTTAGATTGATTAATTCTTGAGTGGATAGTTTTAAATTTAAAGTTTCATTCGTTAAAATTAAAAAACTCGCACAATCGCTACTTCCGCCACCAAGTCCCGCACCTGTTGGTATATTTTTTATAAGTTTTAAGCTTTTATTTTTAAATAATTCTTCAAGTTGATTTTTATAGCCATAGTCGCATAATAAATGATAAGCTTTTTTGATAATATTGTCTTCACAGTGAAAATCACTAATGATTTCAAAACCTTCTTGAGTCTTTTCATCGCTTAAATAAAGTTCATCATAAAGATCTTTAAGTAATATAAAGCGAGAGCTTAAAAGATGGTATCTTCTAGTATCTAATCCAATAAGTTTTAAGAAAATATTTGCTTTAGCGTATGCTTTCATTTGATTAGTTTTTTACTTAGATCGTCTAAGCTGATATCGTTTTTAACTACAGAATGCAAGTTTTCATCTTTAATTTGAGTCATCAATTCTTTTCTTAAAATCATTAGTGATTTTGGAGCATCGATACCTATTTTTGCATAGCCTTTTCCGGTTTGAACCACTTTAATCTCTATGCCTTCACCGATAATAATACTTTCATTTTCTTTTCTTGATAATATTAACATTTTTCAACCTTATTTAAAAGATATTTTACCTTATTTTCATTAATATTAATAATGCTAAAATATTTTTCACTTTCTATATAATAATTTCCGCTATCTTGATATTTAAGATCATCCAAACTTAGCTTAGATCCGTTTTCAAGTTTGCTTAGATCACAAATGAAATTAGGTTTTAAATCAAGATATTCTAACACATTAATTTTTTTTTCGTTATTATAGACAAATTTTCCTTCTTTTATGCGCTCTAATGAACTTAAAGTGGCATTAATGCCTAATTTTTTAGCAAAAATTTCGCAATAAGATCTAATATAAGATCCTTCACTAACACTGATTTCTATGCTTAAAAAGGGATGATTATAATGTAAAATTTTGCAAGAAAAAATTTCCATTGTGCAAGATTTTAACGCAATATTTTCTCCTTTTTTTGCAAATTCATAGGCCCTTTTTCCTTCAATTTTTTTAGCGCTAAATTGAGGTGGGAAGTAATCAATCAAGCCTAAAAGTTCTTCACTGATTTTTTCAAGAGCTGATAAATTAAAAGGTTTTAAAGTCTTTATTTCTTGTATGTTTTTATTATCAAGACTTAAAGATTTTACACCAAACCATAAGGTTGCTCGATAAATTTTTGGAGTTTTTTTTAAAAATTGAAAAAGTTTAGTGTATTGCCCAAAAGCGACAATTAAAACACCTTTAGCAAAAGGATCTAAAGTTCCAGAATATCCCGCTTTTTTATTATTGTATTTTTTCTTGAGTTGATTTAAAAAATGATTAGAGCTTATTTCCGCGGGTTTAAATGCGGCAAAAATTCTATTCACACTACACCTTCTACAAAACTTGATAAAATGGTGCGTTCTATGCCGCCAAAATTGATTTTTAATCTTTCTTCCCTGCCGTTTTTAATAACACCTGTAATTCTCCCTATACCAAAAATTTTATGTTTTACCAAATCTCCTTTTTGATAATTTGATGTATTTTTTTGAGAAATAGAATAAGGAGATTTGTTTTGGTTAAGTTTGCTTTCTTCTAAAAACCTACTAGGAAAAAGTTTAGTTCTCGATCCACGATAAAATCTTGAGTTTGAAACGCTTAAATGAAGTTGTTTTTTTGCTCTTGTTATAGCAACATAAGCAAGACGTCTTTCTTCTTCTATATCTGAATTATCTACCGGAAAAAAACCTTCTTCAAGGCCTATGATAAAAACATGATCAAATTCCAAGCCTTTGCTTGCATGAATACTCATAATATAAACACAATTACCATCCAAATTATCTTGATCACTCAAAAGCGAAATTTCATTTAAAAAATCATTTAATTTAAGATCTTCATCTTGTTTGATTTTATCATTAAGATTGGCATAAAATTCACAAATATTAGCAACTCTATCTTCTGTATCGATTTGTTCTTTATAAAAATCTTTCAATTTAATTTTTTCTTCAAACTGATCAATGAGTTGTTTTAAATTTTTACATTCTAATAATTCATGGATGACGTGGATAAATTTTTGTATTTCACGATTTGTTTTTTTTGAGCTGATAATATTGGGATTGCATAATGCTTCAAAAAGAGAAATTTTTTCTTTTTTGGCATATTCTTCAAATTTTTTAACACTGCTTTCTCCTATACCTCTTTTTGGACGATTGATAATGCGTTTTAGTGAAAAATCATCATTGGTATTAGCAAGAAAGCGTAAATAAGCGATTAAATCTTTAATTTCTAATCTTTCGTAAAAACGCATACCGCTAAGTAATTTATAAGCAATTTTTTCACGCATGAAAGCTTCTTCGATAGCGCGTGAGAGTGCATTAACTCGAAACAAAACAGCGATTTCATTTGCAGGAGTATTGTTGCTAAGTAATTCTTTGATTTTTTCACAGATGCTATTGCTTTCTTTTTTTTCATCATCACTATAAAGAAGTTTTATTTCTTCTCCGTGATCTTTAGTGCAAACTAAAGTTTTGCCTAATCTTTTTTTATTGTGTTCAATTAAGATATTTGCAGCATTTAAAATCGATCCTACGGAGCGATAATTTTGTTCTAGTTTTACTAATTTGACATTATCAAATTGGCTTTGAAAATTTAAAATATTTTCTATTTTAGCGCCCCTCCATCCATAAATACTTTGATCATCGTCCCCTACAACGCAAATATTTTCATGAGAACTGCAAAGTTTTTTTAGAATTTTATATTGTAAAGTATTGGTATCTTGGTATTCATCAACGGTGATGTATTGATAAATATTGCTTTGAGCTTTGGCAAATTCTAAATCATTTTCCAAAATTTGATAGGGTAAAAGTAATAAATCATCAAAATCAACAAAATTGTATTTTGCTAAATAATCTTGATATTTTTGATAATATTTTATATAAGTTTTATCTGAATTTTCTATTGTTTTTAAATCTTTTAAAATTTCATCAGGATTTTTAGCGATATTTTTACAAGTGGAGATAAAATGTAAAATAGTAGAAATATTTTCTTTGGAGTTATCAACCATTTCTTTTAAAATTTTTTTTGCATCATCGCTATCTATAACAATAAAATCATTTTGTCGGTTAAGTTTTTCAATATGCATTCTTAAAAACATAAGTCCAAATTTGTGAAAAGTGCATAGGAGTGGATTAGCATGATTATTAATTAAAGCCAAAGCCCTTGTTCTCATTACGCTTGCTGCTTTGTTGGTAAAGGTTAGGGTGAGGGTATTTGAGGCTGGAATTCCTACTTCTTTTATGAGGTAGGCTAGGCGAGTTGTAATGGTTTTTGTTTTGCCGCTACCAGCACCTGCTAAAATAAGCATAGCTCCATCAATATGTGAAGCTGCCTCTATTTGGCTAGAATTTAAACCTTCAAATAAGTTCATTTTTTTAAAAGATCTAAATTATTTGGGTTTTGTAGAAAAATATTTTTAGAATTTTGTAAATTCTGCTTATTTTTACGCTTATAAAGGCTAAAATTAACAAAGATAACGCTATTTTCAACTTGAATTTGAGTGATAGCTCCAAGATCAACTTTAACATAGCTGTCAAAATCATTAGGACCAAATCCAGCGTGAAATTGCAAGTATTCTTTTTCTAATTCTATAGAGCTAAAAGTATAACCACCCAAAACAAAAAGTGCATAAGGATTTTTTTTAACATCTAATTCAGGTGGTAAAATAGGATTAAAATCTAGAAATTGAGTATTGGCAACTATTGAAAATTCTATGTTATTTTGGATTAAATTCTGTATAACTCGAAAACAATTATCTTGCATTAAATTGATAAAATTTTCATTTTTTAAAATAGTTTCTAGCATCACAACTCCATAAATTCATCGATCATTTGTTTAATTTCAGCCATACCAATTTCCCAAAAATTTTCATTTTCTATATCAAAACCAAACATTGATACAAGTTCTTTTGGGCTAACACTTCCTCCTAAAGAAAGCATTTTGATATAAAGCTCTTTAAAATTTTGCTTTTCTTTTCTTTTGTAAAGTCCATAAAATGCAAGTACTAAAAGTTGTGCATATGCATAAGCATAACAATAAAATGGAGTATGGATAAAATGTGGGATATAACTCCACCAAAGTGCATAATTTTTAGTTAAATCCACGCTTTCTTTAAACATTTTTTGGGATTCTTCCATCCAAATTTTAGAAATTTCTTCACTGCTTAATTCGTGCTTGTGATTATGAATACGTCTTTCAAAGCAAGTAAAATTAATTTGCCTATAAAGTGTGGCAAAAATATCTTCGATTTTTGCAGCATAAAGAGCGATGAGTTCTTCTTTTTTTAATTTATTTTTAACATAATCAAAAACTAGCATTTCTGCAAATACTGAAGCCGTTTCGGCTGTTGTTAGTGGGGTATCTTGATTTAAAAAAGATACGCTATAGGATAATTTTTGATGAATAGTATGTCCTAGCTCGTGAGCAAGTGTAAAAAGATCTCTTCTTTTGTTGGTATAATTTAACAAAATAAAAGGATGAGAATCTGGTGTAGCGGAGTGAGAAAAAGCTCCTCCTTGCTTTTTATCTTGAGGAAAAACATCAATCCATCCTTTTTCAAAGGCTTCTTTTGCTATATCTCCAAAAATAGGTGAGAAATCATAAAAAGCTTCTAAGATAATTTTTTTACTTTCTTCAAAGCTAAAATTGGTTTCTTTTCCGATTGGAGCATAACGATCGTAATCTTTTAAAGTATCATACCCTAAGATTTGTTTTTTCTTTTTATAAAAACGTTCTACAAGTGAGAAATTTTTTTGAGTTATTTTTATAAGGGAATCAACGCTTTGTTTAGAAATTTGATTTTTTAAATGTCTTGGTGTTTCTGCATCTTCATAGCCACGCAAAGTACAAATATTTTTGAGTTCAGTTTTTACCATATTGAGAATAAAAGTAAGTAAATTTATGTTTTTATTTAAAGCTTTTGTAAATTTTTTTGCTGCTTTTTTTCTGATTTTTCTATCATGATCATAGAGTTTGCTTAAAATTTCTTCTTCACTTAATTCTTGCTCCTCAAAAGATATTTTTAAAGAACTTATACTCTCATCAAAAAGACGACCAAAAGCACTTGCTCCGGTATTAGACATATAAAGCATCACCCGTTCTTCTTTTTGGCTTAAATTATATTTTTTATTTTTGATTAAATTTGTAAGATAAAAATGATAATCTTGACAAAATGTTATGAATTCTTGATTTTTATTTTCGCTAATTGTGCAAAATTCAAGCTCAAAAAATAATAAATTTTCTTCTGCTTTTTGACATTCTTGCTCATATTTAGCATAAAAAGAACCCCTAGAAGTGTCTTTTGCAAAACATAAATAAGCATAGGTCATTATTTTGGAAAGTTTTAAATTTAAATTTTCATATTCTTTAAGAGCGTTTAAAAAATGTTGCGCTGTGAGTGATTCTAACTTGTTTTCATAGTTTTCTTTAAATAATTCTGTTTCATTAATGCAGCAAGATGTGTAATTTTCTAATTCTTTTTCATTTTGAAAAAGTATACTAAGATCCCATTGAGTCATTATTTTTCCTTAGTTTTCTAAAATTAGTTTTTTTAAAACAGCCATTCTAATTGCAACACCATTTTTTACTTGCTTTAAAATCAAAGCTCTTTGATCTTTCATAACTTCATCGCTGATATCAATATTTCTATTTACAGGGCCTGGGTGAAGTAAAATGAGTTTTTTATCTTTTATAAGCTTAGGGTTGATGCAAAAATCATTAGCATAATCTTTTAGAGATGCATAAACTATCTTTTCATGTCTTTCAACTTGAGTTCTTAAACTCATGATAATGTCTGCGTTTTCGATTAATTCTTCGTTTAAATGATAAGATTTTGGCAAGGATGTATTTGGCATAAAATGTGGCGGAGCTACTAGGGTAATTTTTATACCAAAGCGACTTAAAAGTTCAATATTTGAAGAGGCAACGCGAGAATTTTTTATATCTCCAACTATTAAAATTCTTTTATTTTCAATATCTCCTTGAAAATGTTCATAAATGGTAAATAAATCAAGCAAAGCTTGAGTAGGATGAGCGTGTTTTCCATCTCCACCATTAACAACAGGACAATGAACGCATGAAGATAAAATGCGAGGTACTCCAGAATTTGCATGCCTTACAATAATAGCATGAGGATGCATTGCATCTAAATTTGCAGCAGTATCATAAAGTGTTTCGCCTTTGCTTGAACTCGATCTTGAAACATCCAAGCGCAAAACCCTTGCTCCTAATCTTCTAGCTGCACTTTCAAAAGATGAAAGGGTTCTAGTAGAGTTTTCAAAAAAAATAGTCGTAATGCTTTTTTCTTTAAGAAAGTCTCTAGGTTTTTCATCTAAAAACTCTTTAGCTTCTTGAAAAAGCTCTATAACCTCATTATTGCTAAAATCTTTTGTTGTGATAAGATGTCTCATGCTCGCCTCGCTAAAAATCAACAAAAATTTTAAAATTTTTAAGCTAAAAAATATTCTTAATTTTATCGAAATTTTTCTTAATATTTATAAATTTTATTGAATTAACGTAGTGTAAATTTATTTTTAGTTATAATAATGTGCTTTATTTTAAAATTAAAGGATTTTTTTATGTATCTATTCACTTCTGAAGTTGTAAGCGCAGGTCATCCTGATAAATGCGCGGATATAATCGCTGATACAATAGTGGATATACTCTTGAAAAATGACAAAAATTCAAGGGTGGCGAGTGAGGTTTTTGTCGCAGGAAATAAGATTGTGATTGGAGGAGAAGTAAAATCAAATCACAAACTCAGTAAATCTGATTACGATAATTTAGTTAGAGATGTTTTGAAAAATATTGGTTATGATGGAGCAGGGCATTTTAGCAAAGAACAATGCCTACATCCTGATGAAATTGATGTTATGGTATTTTTAAATGAACAAAGCCCTGATATCAATCAAGGCGTTGATCAAGAAGATGGGGAAACTGGAGCCGGAGATCAAGGTATAATGTTTGGTTTTGCAAGTTGTGAAGCTGATGAATATATGCCTGCGGCCATTTCTTACGCAAGAATGCTTTGTGATAAGGTTTATGCTTATGCAAAGTCTCATCCACACGAACTTGGGGTCGATATTAAAACTCAAGTGACTATTGATTACGACACAAAAGAGAATTTTGAAAATTGTATGCCACAAAGCATTCATACTATAGTTGTTTCAGCTCCTTGTGTGGAAAGCATGAAAATTGAAGATTTAAGATCTTTGGTGATGAAACTTATTTTAGATACGAATTTGCCAAAAGAACTTTTTAATCCGGAAAAAACAAGAATTTTAATCAATCCTACTGGAAAATATGTCAATCACTCTTCATTGCATGATAGTGGCTTAACAGGAAGAAAGCTTATTGTGGATAGTTTTGGTGGATATTCTCCAATCGGTGGAGGTGCTCAATCGAGTAAAGATTATACTAAAGTTGATCGCAGCGGACTTTATGCGGGTAGATGGCTTGCTAAAAATATTGTAGCAGCTGGACTTGCTAAAAAGTGCATTGTTCAATTAAGTTATGCTATAGGTGTTGCAAGACCAACTTCTGTAAGCGTGGATTGCATGGGGACTAATACAAGTGTGAGTGATGAGGTTTTAAGCGATTTTGTAATGGAAAATTTCTCTTTAACACCTAATTGGATACGCGATAAATTTGGCTTAGATAAACCAAGTAAAGAAACTTTTTTATATGCTGATGTTGCAGCTAGAGGGCAAGTTGGTCAAAAGGATTATCCTTGGGAAAAACTAGATGCATTGGAGCAATTTAAAAAACTAAAAAAATAAAAGTCCTATAAAAAAGGGCTTTTATTTGCCTATTTTTTAAACTAAATTTTTATA
The DNA here is from genome assembly GCF_020135895.1 of Campylobacter sp. 2457A. Taxonomy (NCBI): domain Bacteria; kingdom Pseudomonadati; phylum Campylobacterota; class Epsilonproteobacteria; order Campylobacterales; family Campylobacteraceae; genus Campylobacter; species Campylobacter sp. 2457A. Next base: position 41,803 of record NZ_JACHTO010000016.1, read on the forward strand.
TAATATCTTTGTTTATAAATTTATTATATCTAATCTAAGGACCCTCACCATGCAAAACCCAAAATCAGCCACAGAAAGAATTAAAAACCATTTAGCTTATAAACTCGGTCAAGCTATGATCGAATATAATAAAAATGGGGGGGGGTGCTTAAGCTTATTTAAAAAGCTTTATAGCATTATAAAACAATATAAAAAAGAAAAATTAATCTATCAAGAAACTGTTAAAGTCTTTCCTTCTTTAAAATATCCCAATTTAGAAAAATGTTCTGATTATAAACAAGCTTTAAAATATCAATTTCATTTATCTTATATGTTAGGTGAAGTTCTAATCAAAACTTTTAAAACTTGGTATAAAGGAAGTATTTTTACATTGGCTAAAAATGTAAAAAAAGCCAATAAAGAATTTCAAATATTTAAAAAAACATTTGATCAATTTAAAATATATGATGTAGAAATTCCTAAAGATCTTTTAAGCAACAAATCTTTATTTTTGGAAAAAATTTTAAAAATAGAAAAGCTATTAAAAACCCATGAAGATTATAAACCTATTATAGAAAATATCTTTCATAATTTTGATTATTTTATAAAGAATTTTAACCTTATAGAAGAATGGTTATTGTCAAATGATTTTAATGAAAAATACAAAAAAGAAAACCATCCTTATCCGTCTTTACTTGATCCTAAAAAACTTAATGATGAAAAAGAAAAAATAAATTACAAAACT
>NZ_JACHTO010000017.1:0-40950 GCF_020135895.1 Campylobacter sp. 2457A
AAAATTTTTATGGATATATGTATTTTTATAAATAGTGTATTTTATATTTCTTTTTGCAAATTTTCGCTTTTTTCTAAAACTGCAAAATACTCCATTTCAAGTGTTTCCAACTCTTCTTGTGCCTTTTGCAACTCTTCATAAAGTTTATTAATACCGATATTTTGATAAACACTAGGATTTGACAAATCTTTATTTAATTGCTCAATTTGTTTTTCAATGATTTCTATTTTTTCTGGATGATGGTTTAAAATTTCATTTTCTTTATAGCTTAATTTTTGGCTTTTTTTCTCTTTTTGATTGCTGTTTGAAATTGAATTTTCAAGACTTAAGGTAAAATTATCAAATTCGTGCAATTCTTTTTCATTTTCAAGATATTCCGTATAAAGAGTATGTAAAATATTGATCGAAGAATTTCCCTCAAAAGCATAAATTTTATTCGCTATTTTATCAACAAAATACCTATCATGAGATACAAATAAAATCGCTCCCTCAAAATTTAACAAATACTCTTCTAAAATATTAATCGTTGAGATATCTAAATCATTGGTTGGCTCATCAAGCACTAAAATATCATAAGTTTGAGTAAAAAGTAAAGCCAAAGCTACTCGATTTTTTTCTCCTCCACTTAATACAGAAACACTTTTATCTAAAAATTCTTTAGGAAATAAAAAATTTTTCAAATATCCATAAACATGCATATTTTTATCTCTTACCTGAACTCTATCTCCACCATTAGGACAAAAAATTTCAAGCAAGGTTTTATCTGAATTTACCAAATTTCTAGCTTGATCAAAATACCCTATCTTAATTTCCCCTCTTTTAATCTCTCCGCTATCTTGCTTAATTTGCCCTAAAAGCATTTTTAAAAAAGTAGATTTTCCACAACCATTTTTTCCCACTATAGCTATACGCTCTCCTTGTAAAATACGGGCTGAAAAATCTCTAAAAAGCATTTTATCTTCTATACTTTTACTCACATTCTTAATCTCAAATAACATTTTTTTTCGGTTCATTACCTTATCAGCATTAAAATTAAGCGTAGATCTTGAAATTTCAAGTCTCAAACGTTTTATAGCCCCTGGATTTTTTTTAGCCTCTTCTCGCATTCTTAAAATGCGCTCTTTTCTTCCTTCATTTCTTTTTAGCCTTGCTTTAACACCGCGTCTTAACCATTCTTCTTCACTTTTTAACTGCTTTAATAAAGTCTCATGACTCTTAGTAAGACTTTCTAAAATTTGTGCCTTTTTTTCAAGATAGTTTGCATATCCTCCTTTAAAAACACTTAATTTTCCATTTTCAATTTCCACACACTTATCAGCAATAGCATCAATAAAATAACGATCATGCGAAATAAAAATAACACACATTTTAGATTCTTTTAACAAGTCCTCTAAAAAACTCGTCATATAAACATCTAAATGATTTGTTGGCTCATCAAGCAATAAAATATCAGGATTTTTTAATATGAGTATGCAAAGCCCTACCCTGCGTATCTCACCGCCACTTAATGTACATACTAAACGATCAATGTATTTTAATAGATCAAATTCTTTTAAAACGCGATTTATCTTAGCTTCTATATTCCAAGCATCTTTGCTTTCTATCAAAGCCATAATCAAATCCATTTGTTTTAAATATTCTTTGTTTTCTGGATTTTGTTCTAATTTTAAATGGAGTTCTTCATATTCTTCTAAAGCGGTATAAATTTCTGAAAGCTCCTGTTTGATAGCATCCCTAACACTTAAATTTGCATGAAAATCTACATTTTGAGAAAGCATTGCAATGCTTTTTCCATTTTGTCTTATAACGCGACCGCTATCTAAATTTAAGACACCAAAGAGTATCTTTAAAAAAGTGGATTTTCCTTCTCCATTTTTACCAATAATAGCTATTTTTTCGCCATCATTGGCACTAAAATTTGCTTCATTTAAAACTATTTTTTCATCAAATCTTTTATTCGCATCAATTAGATCAATAAGTGCCATTATAATACTTCCTAGAAAAATAAATCAATGAATAAGAAATAAATTAGAGCCAAATTTCTTTAGCTTGAGTGCTAATTTTATATTTTTTGAGTTCTTTAATAATTTCATCAATAAGTTCTTTATTGTCAGTATCTAAAAAAATTTCTGGACTACCACTAGATTTTAATAAAAAGTATTTCACATCAAAAGATTTTAAAGTTTGCTTTAGACAAAATACTGAATAAATATCATTTTTATCTACAATGAGTTGATAATATTTGCTTTTTTCTTTTAAATCGCTAGTATCAACATCAACATAAAGATTAAATTGCTCTGCTGCAGGAGTGAAATTTTTGCTTGGCCACTTAGCAAGCTCTTCTTGCCAAGTAAAATCTTCATTATTTTTTTGCTGGCCTTCTTTTTCTATGCTTACATTATGAGCAAATTCAGGAATAAAATCTGAATTTGCTTTAAATTTAGAGATTAATACCAAAACCACTACAAATAAACTAAGCAATAATATGCTTAAAATGCCTATGGTTAGATATTTTTTTATCATTAAGCTAATTGATCTTTTATGATATCACCTAAAGTGATTTTATCATTATCATTTATTTCATTTAAAACTTCACGTTCTTTCATTTTAACTAAATTTTTAACACTTAAGCGAATTCTATTTTTCTTTTCATCAATGAAAACAATAGCTGCTTCAATTTCATCATCTATTTTCAAATTTTCTAAAGTTGAATTGCTAATATCTTCTTTATGAATAAGCGCATCAACATTTTGACTAAGCTCTACAAAAATACCAAAATCTTTAATATCGCGAATTCTACCTTTAACAATATCTCCAACTTTATGATTTTTAGCATATTCTTGAACTGGTGACTCACAAAGTTCTTTTGTACTAAGAGAAATCTTTTGATTTTCCGTATCTATTTTTATAATTTTTACCTTAACCTTGTCACCAACTTTAAATTTATCTTTACACTTATCGCTTCTTGACCAAGAGGCATCTTCATTATGCAATAATCCCTCAATCATACCAAGATTTATAAATGCTCCAAAAGCAGTTGTTAAAGTAACTTCACCTTCTAAAACATCTGATAATTTATATTTTTTCAAAAATTCATCAAAAGGCTTTGAAAGTAAATTTCTCAAAGAAACTCTTAAACGTCTTTCATCGGAATTTATTTCAATAACTTCTACATCAATTTCTTGTCCCTTGCTTATATAATCTTTTGGGTTTTTAATATTTTTATCCCAAGAAATTTCACTGATGTGTAAAAATCCTTCAATATCATTGCCCAAATCCACAAAAGCTCCATAAGGCTCTATATTTGAAACGATAACTTTAATTGTATCGCCTACTTCAAGACTATCTTTTATTTCACTCCAAGGATCAGGTAAAGCTGCTTTAATAGATAATGAAAGGTGCTTACGTTCTTTATTGTAACTTATAACTTTAACTGGAACTTTATCGCCCTCTTTGTAAAAAAGACTTGGATTTACTGGACCCTTGTAAGAAATTTCACTATAATGAACCAATCCATCAATCCCACCTACATCAACAAACATACCATAAGTAGTAATTTTTTTAACTATGCCTTCAATCACTCCTTGTTCTTGAGCGATATTATTGATCAGTTCTTTACGTTTTTTTCTTTCATCATCTAAAGTTTTCTTTCGAGAAACAATGATGCTTTGTTCCTCATGATCGATTTTAATAATCTTCACTTTAAAGGTTTTGCCTAAAACATTATTACTTTCCTTAAAACCATATTGAGATCTAGGTAAAAAGAATTCGATATCATTGTCATCAACAACAATAAGCCCGCCTTTATTTTTTCCAACTACTTTAACATTAAATATATTTTCAGAATCTTCTTCTTTGTAATTTTTAATAAATTCAATCGCTTTTTCTTTTCTCAAAGCCTTTTTATGGGACAATAAAGATCTTCCGCCATAATAACCTACTACAGCAACTTTGATCCTATCTCCAGTTTTAAACAATAATTGTCCATCGTCTTTTTGAATTTCAGCAAGTGGCAAAATTCCCTCGGATTTTTTACCTATATCAACATAAACTTCATCATTCTTGATCTCTACGATCACTCCTTCTGCCATTGCCTCTTCTTTTGATTTGTCAAAAGCATCTAAAAGTTGTCCAAAATCTTCTTCCTCGAAAAAATCATCCAAACCACTTTGAACTTTATTGTTCGCCTCAATCATCACTGTCCTTTAAAATAATTTTAAATTTCCTCATTCTAAATATTAAAAATTTAGCTTTTGTTAATTTTTTAAATTGTAGTTTTATTTAGCTTTTAAAAAAATAAAATATTGTGCTTTAATCAACAAAAGTTTTAATTTTAGCAATTACCTTCTCTATAATCCAATCTGGAGTGCTAGCACCTGCACTAATTCCACAATGTTTTTTATTCAAAAACCATTCTTTTTTTAATTCTTCTTCTGTCTCAATAAGATAGCTATCTTCACAATGCATTTTTGCTATTAAAAAAAGTTGCTTAGTATTGGCCGAATTCTTACCACCTACAACCACTACCACATCGCTTTTTGCAGAAAGTTCTTTAATGGCATCTTGATTTTTAAATGTTGCATCGCAAATGGTATTAAAAACCCTAACTTCTTTAACCCTTAGCATTAAAAAATTAACTATTTCCATAAAATGTTCAGGTTTTTTAGTTGTTTGACTTACCACAGCAATCTTATTTGGCAACTTAATATTTTCAAGTTCTTTTTTATCTAAAACAACGTAAGCTTTTGTACTTACATAGCTTTTCACGCCTTTCACCTCTGGATGATTTTCATCACCAAAAATAACAACTTCATAACCTTCATCACTCATGCGTTCGCAAATTTGCTGAGGCTTTGTTACAAAAGGACACGTTGCATCAAAAATTTCAATGTTTCTTTTTTTTAGATCAGCCAAATCTTGCTTTGTGATACCATGAGTTCTTATAATGGCTTTTTTTTCATTGCTTAATGCATTAATATCCTCTAAGGTTTTCACATTGAAATCTTTTTGCAAACGTAAAATTTCTTCATTGTTATGTATAAGTGGGCCTATAGTTGCAGCATCCTTAATTTGTTCAGCTTTTTTAATTGCTCTTTTTACCCCAAAACAAAAACCATAGTTCTTGGCTAATTCAATAATCAATTTTTACCCCTAATCTTTTTAAAATTTCTATAAAATTTGGAAAAGAAGTTTCAATGCATTCAAAATCATCAATTTCCATTCCGCAAATCATACCCAAAATAGCAAAACTCATAGCAATACGATGATCCTTATAACTTTTTATTTTAGCTTTATTTACTTTTCCGCCTTCTATCTTAAAACCATCTTCAAATTCCTCAACCTTAACTCCGCAAAGCCTCAAATTTGAAACTATAGCATGAATTCTATCGCTTTCTTTAACTCTAAGCTCTTGTGCATTTTTAAGTATAGAAACCCCATTGGCTAAAGCAAAAGCGATAGCTAAAGCAGGAATTTCATCTATAAGCCACGCTATATTTTCTTTAAGCTCAATTCCTTTCAGTTTGCTAAAACTCGCTTCAATCTCTCCTATACTCTCAAAATGATTTTGAGTGATTTTTATTTCTATTTTAGCTCCCATTTTTTGTAAAATTTTATAAGCTTCTATACGAGTAGGATTTAACAAAACATTGCTTATTTTTATTTTTGAATTGGGGATAATTATTGCTGCAAGTACAAAATAAAAGGCTGAAGATGGATCGTTAGGAATTTCGATATCTTGTTCTTTTAGGGACTCTTTTAAATTTGATATTTCGATTTTTAAACCATCTTCACTTATTTTTAAAGGAGCACCCATTGCTTTTAACATATTCTCGCTATGATTTCTACTCAATTTTGGTTCTTTAAATACAGAATTTCCATTTGCATTTAAAGCCGATAAAATCATAGCCGTTTTAACTTGAGCTGATGAAATTTGACTCTCGTGATTAAAAGAATGTAATTTTTGTCCCTCTATGCAAATTGGCGCTAAATTTGCGTCCTCTCTGCCATAAATTTTTGCTCCGATATTTTTAAGAGGATTGCAAATTCTTTTCATAGGGCGGTTATTTAAAGATGCATCTCCGCTTAAGACAAAAAAACCAGAAATTCCTGATAAAAATCCTATCATTAAACGCATAAGAGTTCCAGAATTCCCGCAATATAATATATCTTTAGGGGATAAAATTTTTCTAGGTGGAATTATACTTACATTTGATCCATAAATCTTAATTCCAGCACCTAACTTTTTTAAGATTTCGAGTGTGTTTAAAGTATCTTGAGCTAAGAGATAATTCTTAGCTTTATTTTCTTTTTTTGTTAAAAGAGAAAAGATCGCAAAACGATGAGAAATGCTTTTATCTGCTGCAATATCTGAAATTTCTATTTCAAAGCTATCAGATAAAGCATGAATAATCATCTTAAATCAAGACCCATTTCTTTTAATTTTTGTATAATCTTATCCATACTTTCTACAATTTGATTATCTTCTAAAGTTTTATTCATATCTCTAAAAATGAAGGCTATGGTTAAACTATAAAAATCTTTAAGGTTTTCATCGCTATATAAATCCACCAATCTAAAATTTTCAAGTATTTCTAAATTTAATTCTTCTATAGCTTTTTTAATGTCCTCATACGCATATCCTTTAGGAACCAATACGCTAAGATCCCTATTTACAGCAGGAAATTTAGAATAATTTTTAGCAACCTTTTTCTCTTCTTTGATGAGATCTAAATTTAACTCACAAACATATGTTTTCATTAAGTCTTTTTCATTTTCTAATTTCAAATGCAAACGACCGATAAAACCTATATTTTTATCACCTATAAATATTTCTGCTTGCTCATAAGGACTTAAAAAACTATAATGAGAAAGCTTGAGTTTAAAATCACCGATAATGTTTTTAATATCTAAAAGAAAATCATAAAAATTCACAAATCTTGGTTTGGCCTTATTTGCGATTTTAGGCTCTTCTTTATAACCTGAATGCACAAAAGCGATTTTATTGATTTCCTCTGTGTCTTTAGAAAAAATAGATCCTGCTTCAAAAAGTTTAATGATTTTTTTTGAATTTTTTGTATTTAAGCTAACAGCATTTAAAAGATGATTTAACAAAGTCGTTCTTAAGGTATTTAACTCATTAGTTATCGGATTTAAAAGTTTTATTTTTACAGTATCAAATCCTAAATTTTCAAGCTCTTCGCTATTATCTAAAACATAGTGCAAACTTTCAAAATAGCCATTATTTACAGCATTTTTTCTTAATTCTAAAAGTTTTTTATAAGAAAAATAAGTTAAATTAAGACGATTTTTTCCTAAAAATTCTAAATTTTTAGAAACTATATTATTAATCCCTATCATCCTAACGATTTCTTCGCAAATATCTGCCAAATTACTTACGTCTGGTCTATGTATTGGAACTTCAGCATTCATTAATTTATCATCTAAAAGTATTATTTTAAAACCTAATTTTTTCAAAATATTTAAGATATCATCCTTATCGATATCTTGACCTATGATATTATTAATATGATCAATATTTATAGGTATGGTTAAAAGTTTTTTATCAAGTAAAACTTGCTGAGAGGAACTATATATACTTAAATTAGGATTTTGTTTAAGAATATTAAGTAAAAAATCCATTCCTAAATATAATTTAGGCTCGCTCCCCCTAAAACTTCTATAAAAAATTTTTTCATCTTGTTTTTTATAATTTGACTTTGCATTAGCTATCACATTAGGATCTGTATAATTAGCTTCAATAATTACTAGCTTAGAAGTCTCTTTACATTTATATTCTTGCTCTTGATAAAAGCCGCTAATACTTAAAGTTTTATTTTGGCAAGAAATTTTTGTTTCTCCTAATTTTTCTTTACTCAAATTTAAAGTGATTTCCTCATTTTCTTTAGTAAAATCGCTTAAATCATAAGCATTAAACAAAACACCTGTTGAATGTATAACATAATTTAATAAATTTTGTATAGGATTATTTTCTAAATTTTCAATTTGAGCTAAACGTAAAGAAATGATCAAATCTAGTTGCAAATCATCTTTAATCTCTATAGCTCTGTAATTATAAAAACTATGTAAATCTTTTTGCGCATTAAGACGCAAAACTCTTCCTATACCTAACACATTTTCATTCTCTTTGAAAGACTTAAGCTCTTTTAAATTTAAATTAAAAGCTACGGCTAAATCTCGTGCTATGCCGTATATACTAAGGCAATCTCCCCTATTTGGAGTTAATTCAACCTCAATCAATACATCATTAAAAATTTCATAGGAATTTAACTCTTTTCCAAGCTCTAAAGTACCTATACTTTCATCTAAAACCATAATACCTTCATTAGTTTTACCAAAACCTAATTCTAAGCTTGAACAAAGCATACCATGAGAATCTACCCCTCTTAGCTTAGCATCTTTAATTTCCATCCCATTTGGCATACAAGCACCTTTAAGTGCCACAGCAACATATTGTCCTTGTTCTACATTTTTAGCACCACATACAATTTGCAAGATCTCATTTCCAACATCCACTTGACAAATGCTGAGTTTATCAGAATTTTCATGTTTTATTTTCTCTTTTACAAAACCCACTACAACTTTGCTAGGAGCTTTTAAATTGCAAACTTTATCAACTTCAATACCTATAGAATTTAATTTAAAAACAATTTCTTCAGCGCTTATACTCTCAAGATCTAACCAATCACTTAACCAACTTTTAGTAATTATCATCTAAATTGCTCCAATAATCTTAAATCGCCTTCAAATAAAGATCTCAAATCAGGAATTTGGTGCAAAAGCATAGCAAAACGTTCCACCCCAAGACCAAAGGCATAACCACTTACATTTTTATAACCTATAAAATTAAATACATTAGGATCAACAATTCCACACCCTAAAACCTCTAACCATCCTGTTTGTTTACATACCCTACAACCACTTCCTTTGCAAAATACGCAAGAAATATCTACTTCAGCCGAAGGTTCAGTGAAAGGAAAAAAACTAGGACGAAAGCGAATTTTTACGTCATCAAACATAAAATGTAAAAAATCTTCTAAAATACTTTTTAAGTGTGCAAAGCTTACTTTTTGCCCTTCTTCTACAACTAATCCTTCTATTTGATGAAACATTGGAGTATGAGTTATATCAAAATCTCTTCTAAAAACCGCACCAGGTGCTATCATTCTAATAGGAGGTTTTTGGGTTAGCATCGTTCTAATTTGCACTGGTGAAGTTTGAGTTCTCAAAAGTCTTTTATCATCAAAATAAAAAGTATCTTGCATATCTCTAGCTGGATGAGATTTTGGCAAATTTAAAGCTTCAAAATTATGAAACTCATCCTCGATTAAAGGACCTTTTTCTATACTAAAATTCAAACTTAAAAAATATTCTATGATTTTATCCATAGTGCTCATTACAGGGTGCAAAGCACCTTTTGTTACATTTTCATCAAAATAATTAAAATCAAGCACATCTTGTTTCATTTTTTCTTCAAGTGCAAGATTTTCTAAAATTTTAAATTTGGCCAAATAGGCTTTATTGAAAGCTTCTTTTTCTAAATTTAAAGTAGCAGCTAATTCTTTTTTAGCATCGCCTTCTAAATTTTTAAGTTTTGAAAAACTTTCTGTTAAAACACCTTTTTTGCCAAGAACTGAAATTCTAAGTGCCTCTAAATCATTTAAATTATTACACTCTTCAACTTGTTTAATAAAATTTTGCAATTTTTACCCCAATCAAAGTGAAATCTGATTTTAATTTTATTAAAAAGTATTTTAAATTCAGCATAAAAATTAAACTTTTAGAGATATAATTCTAAATTATTAATATTCAATGACAAGGAGAATATATGCAAGAAAAAACAGTTTTTGAACTTATAGTTGAAGGTAAAATTCCATGCAATAAAGTACTTGAAAACAATGATTTTCTAGCTTTTCACGATATCGCTCCAAAAGCTCCTATTCATGTGCTTATTATTCCAAAAAAACATTTTAAAAATTTTCAAGAATTTGATCCAGAACTTATGGCAAAAATGACAAGCTTTATCCAAGAATTAGCTATATTGCTAAATATTCATGAAAGCGGGTATAAATTGATAACAAATTGTGGAAAAGATAGCGGACAAGAAGTGTTTCATTTGCATTTTCATATGCTTGGAGGTTTTACAACCCCACAAAAGCAATAAATTATTTTACCAAAGGCATCAACATCATCTCGTATAATTTATCATAAATTTCATTAGAGCATAGATGTTTTGCTAATTCTAAACCAAAAAGAATAGCTGTTGCAGGGCCTGCTGAAGTGATGATATTTTTATTTACAACTATAGCTTGATTAAGACGAGTACCCTTAAGTCCAATCTCACAACCTGGATAGCAAGTGAATTCATCTTTTAAAACTCCTGCAGCATCTAAAACTATAGGGGATGCACAAATAGCAGCGACGATTTTATTATTATCATGAAGTTTTTTAATGATATTTAAAATTTCATCTGATTGTTTAAGATTATTCATACCTTCATATCCACCCGCTAAAACAATAGCGTCAAAATCCATATGCGTAATGTCTTTTAGCAAATAATCAGCCTTAATGATAACTCCGTGAGATCCTTTTACAAAAAGATCAGAATTTAAAGAAGCCGTGATCACTTCCAAATCCCCACCCACTTCTTTAGCACGTCTTAAAACATCAACTACGCTTATCAATTCAGTCTCTTCAAAACCTTGTGCCATTGGAACTAAAATTTTTTTACTCATCATCTCTCCTTGTTTTATATTTTTGAAATCTTTTTTCTTTTTCTTTAGCTTTTTCACTCATTTGACGATTAAAACCCATAATTAAAAAAATCATAAAAAAGACAAAAAAAGCTACAAAAATAAAATCTAAAATTGACATATATAAGCCTCCTTGTAAAAATCCTAACATAATTTTATAAATATTTAAAGAAAAATCAAAGATAATTTTATAGAATTTAAGTTTTTGAGATTATTTTAAGGGGTGATTGATTTTGAATCAGAAAAATATCAGAATTTTTGTATTTCTTGTCATTATAATTTTATGGGCTTATTTTTCTTTTCCTATTGAAATTTTACAAATTAAAAATTCCAATGGAGAAATAAGCTATGGTTACACAGCTAATGCAAATGCATATTTAAAAAGCTATGGCATCACTCTTTTACTTACCGTTTGTGCCGTTTTTATTGGGATAATTGTTGGCTTTGGTTTAGCCATTTTAAGATTTTTTAATATTAAAGCCTTAAATTTTATTATCGATGAATATATTGATATTATTCGCGGAACCCCTGTTATTTTACAACTTATGATTTTTTCTTTTGTGATTTTAACTTTTATTGATAATTTATACGCAGCTATTTTCGCTTTAGGGCTAAATAGCTCTGCTTATATTGCAGAAATAGTTAGAAGTGGGATTAATAGTATAGACAAAGGGCAAATGGAGGCTGCTCGTGCTATGGGGCTTGATTATCAAACCTCTATGAAAGAAATTATCCTTCCGCAAGCTATAAAAAATATTTTACCTGCCTTAGCAAATGAATTTATTTCTTTATTTAAAGAAACCTCCGTGGTTGGTTTTATCAGTGTCATTGATATTACCATGCAAAGTCAAAGCTTGCAAGCAATTTTTTATAATCCTAAGCCTATTATATTTACAGGGTTAATTTATTATATCAGCGTTAAAATTTTCAGTTATTTTGCTAAAAAACTTGAAACTAGGATTAATAAAAATGATTAAAATAAAAAATTTACATAAAAAATATGGCAATTTAGAAGTTTTAAAAAATATCAATACTGAAATTTCACAAGGCGATATTATAGCTATTATAGGGCCAAGTGGAGGTGGAAAAAGTACTTTTTTACGTTGTATTAATAGACTAGAATTAGCCGACAGTGGGGAAATTTTTATCAAAGGTGAAAATATATTAGATCCTAAAACAGACATAAATAAAATACGTCAAAAAGTCAGCATGGTTTTTCAGCATTTTAATCTTTTTGCCAATAAAACCATTATGCAAAATTTATGCCTAGCCCCTGTAAAAACTAAAATTTTAAATCAAGAAGCAGCCATCAAAAAAGCTAGAAATTTACTTAAAAAAGTTGGACTTTGTGATAAAGAAGATGCTATGCCTCACCAACTTTCAGGTGGGCAAAAACAACGTATAGCTATTGCAAGAAGCTTGATGATGAATCCGGATGTTATTTTATTTGATGAACCTACTTCAGCACTCGATCCTGAAATGATAGGAGAAGTTTTAAGCATCATGAAAGATCTTGCAAAAGAAGGCTTGACTATGCTTGTAGTTACTCATGAAATGGGTTTTGCTAAAAACGTTGCCAATCGAATTTTCTTTATGGACAAAGGAAATATAGCAGTTGATGACACCCCTAAAGAGGTCTTTGAACATCCAAAAAATGAAAGATTAAAAGAATTTTTAAATAAAGTTTTAAATCACTAAATTTAATCAGTCTTGAAAATCAAGACTGATTAACTCCAGCATTCTGCATTTTTTATATTTAATTTAGACGCGCTAAAATGAGGATCCTTTTTTGCTTTTTGCTGAGTGTTAAAATCTTTTAATGTTTTATTTACAATAGCACCTAAAAGCAGTAAAGAAATAATATTTGTTGTCGCCATAAAAGCCATAGTAAGATCTGCTAAACTCCAAGCAAGTTTTAAATTCATCTGCGATCCTACAAATATCATAGCTACTGCACTTACTCTAAATAAATTCATCACAAACTTAGAATTTGTCAAATATTTTACATTAGTTTGCGCATAATAATAATTTCCAATCAATGATGTAATAGCAAAAAGAACGATAGCAATAGTAACAAAATGGATTCCAAAGCCGCCATAATATTCTCTCATAGCCTCTTGCACTAAAGGCATACCATCTCCAACATTACTTCCGTGAAAATTTAAATAAGCCATAGAAAAAAGCACTAAAAATCCAGAACTAGTACAAACGACAACATCGATCAATACTGAAAAAGATTGAATAATACCTTGTTTAACAGGATGACTAGTAAGAGCTGCTGCGGCTGCATTTGGTGCAGATCCCATCCCTGCTTCATTTGAGAAGAGTCCTCTTTTTATTCCTATAACCAAAACAGAACCAGCAAAACCGCCAAAAATTGCTTTAAAATCAAAAGCACTCAATAAAACCATATGAATTACAGAAGGAATTTTATCAAAATTCATTAAAACAGCAATAATTGCAAGTAAAATATAAGCCATAGCCATAAAAGGAACAATTAAAGAGCTTATTTTGCCAATTTTTGTATGGTGAGAAAAAAACATCCAAGAACCAAAAATTGTTAAAACAATACCAATAACAATAGGCCAATAGCTTGAAGCAAATCCTGTTGTAGAATTTGGATTAAACATATCATAATACACTTTAAATGCAGATGTCATCGTTTGACTTTGTAAGCCATTAAAGCCATAAGCATAAGTGATAATCAATATAAAAGCGAAGAAAGATCCAAAAAAATGCGAACCCAAAGCTTTTCTTATGTAATAAGCAGGGCCTCCTTTAAAGCCACCTGTTTCATCTTTGGATTTGTAAATTTGCGCTAAAGTACTTTCTGCAAACGCTGAAGCTCCACCAAAAAACGCCATAATCCACATCCAAAATAAAGCTCCCGCACCCCCTGTTGTAAGTGCATACGAAATCCCTGCAATATTACCTATTCCAACTCTAGAAGCTGTTGATATCATCAAAGCTTGAAAAGGTGAAATATGTTCTTTAGAACCCTCACCATTTCTTTCTGTTAAAATTGAAAATACGGATTTAAGCATACGAAATTGCACAAAACCTGTCAAAAAACTGTAATAAATTCCGCAAACAATAAGCAAAATAACCATTATTGTATCTGTATAAGGAGTAATGTATCCTAAATAATTGATAATTTTTTCACTGAATGAAATATTTAAATTTTGTTCTCCCATGTGTATCCTTTCATCTTAATTTCAATTTACTTTAACATATTTTTGATGAAAAACACATTTACTTATGAAAAAATATAATAAAAAAATATAAATTTGTTACCTTAGGGAATAAAATATTTAAAATTTTGCCTTAAGGCCTCATAAGAAACAATACCAACACTAGTAGCTAAATTTAAACTTCTTCCACAAGATTTCATCGGAATAGTAATAGCATTTTGCCAATTAATTTGCATAAGTTCCATAGGCAAACCATAACTCTCACTTCCAAAAAATAAAAAATCATTTTCTTTAAATTTGGCATCAAAATATGGTTTTTTACTCTTTGTTGTAGCAAAAAAGAAACGATCTTTAAATTTTAAGTTTTGGTCTAAAAAAAGTTCCAAATTTTCCCAAATTATCGGCTCTAATTTTTCCCAATAATCAAGTCCTGCTCTACGAACAGCCTTTTGCGAAATATCAAAGACAATTGGCTTAATAATATGAAGTTTAAAACCTGCATTATAACACATCCTTCCTATACTTCCTGTATTCTGAGGAATTCTAGGATTAACTAAAACTATATTAAACATTACACCAAAATCCTTGGAATATCTGGATGAAGTTTAACTAAAATTTCATATGAAATCGTATTGAAAAAATCAGCCCAAATATTAGCATCATTAAAAACGCAAATTTCCTCGCCACAATCTTCACAAGAAAAACTATCCATCGAAATTTTGCCTAAAATATTTTTATGATTTGCTAAAGTCAAATTGCCTTTTCCATTGTAACGAAATAACCCATCAGCATAACCTAAATCGTAAGTAGCAATTTTTATTTTTTTATCAGCACTAAAAGATCTACCATATCCTACGCTTTGACCGGAATTTAAAATTCTTTCGCTTAATTTATGAGCATAAAGACTTAAAATTTTTTCTAATTTTTCATCTCCGTAACCAAATTGAGCAATGCCTATTCTAAAAAACTCATCTTTAGGAATATCTTTAGCTCTAAACAAGGCCGCTGAATTAAAAGAATGAAAAATTAAATGATCATATTTTTTTTGTGCCAACATTTTGGCTTCATAGAACTTTTGTTTTTGAATAAAAAAACTTGCATCCAACTCATCAGCACTTGAAAAATGCGTAAATATTCCTTCTAAATTTAATCTCGCCTCATCAATTTTAAAAAAAGCATCCTCTATATTTTCTACAAAAATACCATTCCTGTGCATTCCTGTATCTATTTTAAGATGAATTCTTGTACCGATTTTATATTCTCCAACCTTAGAAATTTCATTTAAAGCGTATATAAATTGAGAATTTTCATTTCCATTGGGTCTATGTGAAAGTATTAAAATATTTTTAAAGAAGTCTTGAATTTCGTAAGCTTCTTTTTCATTTTTAACCGCAACAAAATTAATACCGAATTTTTTAGGTATAGGAGCTAATATTTTAGCTCCATGTCCATAAGCGTTATCCTTAAAAACGCAAATTATTTTTGAAGGATCTTTAGTTTTTTCAATAATTTGTTTTAAATTATTCTCGTATGATTTTTGATTTAGTTTAATAACAGACATAAAATCATTGCTCTGCTAAAATTTTCATTTTTCCTTTATCGTTTAATTTAACATATAAGGTTTTATTTCCTTTAAATTGATAATTTTTAGTATAATAATCTTCATAAAAAGAAATTCTATATATAACTTCATTATTTAAATTTGGATAAGGGCTAATATTAATATCTGAAAATTTTATCTTTTTATTCTCTTTGCGAGAAAAAATAATTTTTTTCATAGAAGCAAATTGCTCAAATTTCATTTTATCAAAACGTTTAAATTCATTTTGATCATAAAATCCCAAATAAGAATCAATATTATTATTTGTCCAAGCGAATTTCCAAGCAAAAAGATCTGCAAACAAAGAAGCAATCTCTTCTTTTTTTGCTCTAACTTTATCCTTTTCTTCAGTCATTACAAACACTTTTTTATCTTGAACTACTTTGGCAAATTTCTCAAGATTTTCATTAAATAAAGCTATACAACCCTTTGTTTTAAACTCATCAATTCTAGTGCCATCTAAAGGATAGCCATGTATCCAAATTCCACCACCAGTTTTTCCCTGTACTTTATCTAATAAATTTGGATAAGTCGTTGCAAAAGCAAAAGGACCGTAGTAAGGATCTCCTGGATTAAATCTTTGTCCTAACTCATAAAAACCTATAGGGGTTTTTAAATCCCCTTCAACTTTTTTATCTCCCATTAGACCCGTAATAATTGATTTTTGTTCAAAATCCTTTTTAATTTTTCCATCATCATAGGAATACACGCGGAGAATTTTATCGGTTTTATTTGTAAGAACAATATCAACTTTACTGCTATAATATCCAAGAGAGACATTTTTATCCGCTATTTCAGACAACCAAAAATTTTTATCCATTAGCTCTTTTTCAATCTCTACCCCAACAGCATCTAAACCCTGATCTAAATAAATCTTAACTAAATCAGATGCCCTAATTATAGATACCCCCATAAAAAATAAAACAAGAAATCTTTTAAACAATATATCTTCCTTAAAAATTTATAATTTTAAATTAATTGATTTTATCTTTATTTTTAGAATTTTTAAACTGAGATTATATTATTTTTTTCTTAAAAAATAATAATTGTCAAAAATACAAACCAGATATTTTTTTAAAAATAATAAATATATTTAATTTTTTAAATTATAATTCAAAAAAATATTTTATTTTAATTTTTAGGATGCATTCTCATGAAAAAATTATTTTCTATTATAATTTTTGCCTTAATACTTTTAGTATTTTACTTTATTCTTAATCAAAATATTTCAAAAAAAGAACCTCATATTGATAGTTTAAAATCTTTAAATTGTGATTTAAATGTTAATGATTGTGCTTATAAGCTTAAAGATAAACAAATAATTATTTCTTTAAATCCTAAACCTATTAAATCTTTACAAAATACAAAATTACTCATTAAAAATCTTGGAACATATGAAAATTTAGAATTGAAAATTTATGGATTAAATATGTTTATGGGGGAAATCAAGCCAAAAATTTATAAAATCAATAAAACAGACTATGAAAGTCAATTCATACTTTCTTCTTGCTCGATGCATACTATGCGATTTAGAGCAGAATTGCTAGATAATAACAAAAGTATATTTCATTTTGATTTTGATTTAAAAAGATAGAAAAGAATAAAAATTTAAGAAAGGCTAGAAAATCTAGCCTTTATTTTACTTCTTTTTTTTGCCGCTAGCTTTAGCAACAGCTTCTTTAAGGTTTTTACCTACTTTAAATTTAGCAACTTTAGTTGCAGGAACTTTAATAGTTTTTCCAGTGCTTGGAACTCTAGCTTCTCTAGCAGCTCTTTCAGCTGTTGAAAAAGTACCAAAACCTATAAAACTAATGCTATCACCTTTTGCCAATACATCAGTAATTGTAGCAATAACTGCATCAGTAGCAGCTGTAGCATCTTTTTTTGTTAGCCCAGCAGTTTGAGCAACTTGAGAAATAAAATCTGCTTTAGTCATAAAAGCTCCTTTTTTTATTTATTAAAACACTTAATTCTAGCATATTAAACAAACAATATCAAGCATTAAAATACTTTTTTTCATTTTTTTTGCTTTTTTTGGCTTTATAAAGCTCAAATTCGCCACTATTATCAATTTCATTGCCGATTTTTTCATAAAGTTTATAGTAATATTTTACAAATTCTTTACACTCTTCTTCTATAGGCATAAAAACTTTATCCTCAATTAAACAAAAACGATTTAAAAATTCTTTTGCATCTAGTTTCAAAGTATAATGTTTAGCCAAATCATGATAGGTTTGCAAAACAAGCAATTTAAATTTTTCATAAAATTCCAAATTAAAATTAATTTTTAATCTATCTTCAAATTTTAAAACTCCACTTTTAAAAAGCAAAGAAAGATGTATCAAACCTTCAGTATAATAAGGTTGTACCTCATCAACTTTTTGCCAAGCTATAAGAGAAATTGCTCTTTTGATAAGCTCATGAAAAACCGGCAATCTAAGCTCTTTATCTTCATGAAGGAAGAAATTTATCAACCCTCCTGTTGTTGCTTTATATTCTTCTATATTTTTAAAAAAACCGCTTTGATTCATCTTTTTCTCGCTATCACTAGCAATAAAAAAGATATGACCAAATTCATGACCTATAGTTGAAATTTCATAAACACGCTTCCAAATATCTTCTTTAAAAAAAAGAATTTCTCTACCATAGTCTAAAAAATCCTTCTCAAAAACCTCGCTTGAAATTTTCATAAAAGGCTTACTCAAAGTATTTTCATAGACAAAATTTAAAAATGCAAAAATTTTCTTTCCTGCTATATTACTTACAAATTCATCATTAGGAACAACCTGTGCTGAAAATAAACCTTTAAGCTCAGCTCCATAAAAAATCATAGGCATACAAACATAAAGCTGTGTTTTGTCTATATTATTAAGCACTTCTTTTTTTAATTTTTCATCTTCAATATTTATATTTTCATATACTTTTATAAAACTTTGCTTGATTTCATTACTGAATTTTAAAGCATCAAAATTACTTTCATCTTCTAATCTTATATCCCATTCCAAAGCAACGGCATGTGTGTAGTGATCTTCATAATACTCCAAAGGATGCCCAACCTGCAAAGGTGACTTAACCTTCATCCAAGCAAGTTCTGCTTCTTGCCATGATCCAATAATTTTATCTTCATCCTTTTGACAAAAAGCATTTTTTAATTTTTCAAAATACTCCACATAAGCTAACTCATCCTCTTTTTTGGCAACATTTTTTAACCTTTCTATCATTTTTTCAAAAGCAAATTCAAGCTTTAATGTTTCATTTTCAAAAAATCTTGCATAAGGAACAAATTTCCATAAATTTCCTATTCTTACAAGCACCCCATAACTTCTTTCGCAAATTTCTCCTTGAGGAGTGATTTGATATAATTTATTTTTATGTAAAAAATTAATAGCATCATCAAGATTTTGAAATTGCGATGCCAAAATTTTATTATTTTTTTCTATAATTTCTTTAGTCCAAGAAATTTCATAAGAATTTATAATCACTCCTATTTCATGAATTCCTTGAATTAAAATTTCATAGAATTCACTTAATAATTTTCTACTCACAATTTCATCAATAAGTTCTTGATGTTCTTTTTCATAAAATTTTCTAATTTCTTCATAAAATTTATGTTTTAATTCTGTAATTTTTTCCTCTTTAAAAAAATTCTTCTTCCATTCTTGAACTAAATTTTCTTCTTTTAAATCAACTAATCGCCTAAGAATAGCCACAAAAGTACTTTTTTCCTTTTTTAATTCACTAAGATTAAGCAAATGTTCAAAATATCCATCCCATGAATCCGAATCCAAAAGTTCATAAAAAATATTGATGTTTTCCTTACGTTTTTTTACGAGTTTTGCTACTTCTTTAAAATTATTCATTTTTTTAGTTTCCTTTCTTTACTTTCTTGAATTATAATTTATTATTTAAAATAAGGAGTAAAAAATGAAAGATATGGGCGAACCAAAACTTAAAATCGTTGCCATGCCTAAAGACACAAACTCAGCAGGTAATATTTTTGGCGGTTGGATCTTATCACAAATTGATACAGCAGGTGTAATAGCAGCAAGAGAACTTTCTCCTGAAAGAGTTGTAACCATTTCTATGGAGCAAGTTGTTTTTAAGCAACCTGTATTTGTTGGAGATATAATCTCTTGTTATGCAAAAGTAGTAAAAGTTGGAACAACTTCAATACGCGTTGAAGTTGAAGTTATCGCACAAAGAGTGGATGAATTTGGCTCAACTATATGTGTAAATGTCACTTCTGCTACTGTTACTTATGTAAGCGTTGATAGACGAGGAAATAAAAAACCTATAAGTGAAGAACTAAAAAGAATTCATGGCTTTTTAAATGCCTAATTTGTAAGATAAAGACTTTATCCTTAGAGATTATCAGCATTTATTTAAGCCACCGCTATTATACTTTTTTTCTAAGCAATCCTTAAAAAACTCCCCTCTTGTTTTGGGAGTTTTTTCTGGATGCGATTTTTCCATATGCTCCAAATATTTATCATAACTTGAAAGTCCTACCAAAGGATGAAAAAACCTTTCAGTTTTTTCATAAATTTTTTTAAACTTGCTTAACATTTAGAGAGTTAAGATCAACATAAGGACTTTCTTTTAATGGAATTTTGATTTTTCCTATACAAATTCCTATACAAGAAATGATAACAAGCAAAGTTGTAAGCATAAAGAATATACATAAAACTGCATCTAAAACATTTCCAAACCAAGAATGAGATAAATTAGAAATTTGCTGTTCTTTTTCTTGTATTTGTTTTTCAAATTTTATTTGATCTTCTTGACTTGATTGTTGCTTTTGAGACTTAATTGATGCGATTTCATTTTCCAATTTTTCAATAGCTTTTTTATTCATTTGAGCTGTAGCGATATGACTAACGGTATTTTGAATTTTTGCTCCTTCTTCATAAGGCAATATCTTTTGGATACCTCCATAAAGAGTAGCAATTAATACAAAAATTGCTGGAGCTAAAGTAACCCAAAGGAATTTCTTTTTACCCATTTTCGCAAGAATGGCACTCACTAAAAGCAAGGACATACCGGCTAACATTTGATTGCTTACTCCAAAAAGTGGCCATAAGGTATAAATTCCTCCATTAGGATCGATAGCCCCTTGATACAAGAAATATCCCCAGCAAGAAACACTGATAATAGTAGCTAATAAACCAGCCCAAACATTATGTATATTTCCTAAAGGTTTATAAACATTGCCCAATATATCTTGAATCATAAATTTAGAAGTTCTAGTTCCTGCATCAACGGCTGTTAAAATAAATAAAGCTTCAAATAAAATCGCAAAATGGTACCAAAATCCCATAAATTCAACGCCACCAAAAATTTTATGTAAGATTAAAGTTACTCCTAATGCAAATGTTGGAGCTCCACCTGTTCTTGATAATATAGTTTGCTCACCTATATCCTTAGTTAGCTGTGTAATTTCTTCTGGAGTCACTAAAAATCCCCATTCGCTAATTACCTTAGCCGCATGGGCTAAATCAGTACCAATTAAAGCAGAAGAAGAATTAACAGCAAAATAAATTCCAGGATGTAAGATACAAGCACAAATTAAAGCCATGATAGCCACGCCACTTTCAGCAAGCATAGCACCATATCCTACGAATAAAGCATGTTCTTCATTTTCTAGCATTTTTGGACTTGTGCCGCTTGAAATTAAAGCGTGAAAACCACTTATAGCTCCACACGCTATAGTTATAAATAAAAATGGAAAAATAGAACCAGCAAAAACAGGACCAGTTCCATCAAGGTATTGATAATTAATTTTTGGCATTAAAAAATCAGGTGCAACAAATAAAATTGCCAAAGCCATTACAACGATAACACCCATTTTTAAAAAAGTCGCAAGATAATCTCTTGGCGCTAAGAAAAACCAAACTGGCAATAATGAAGAAATAAAACCATAACCCATAATCATAAATGCTAATGTAGGTTGATCGAAAGTAAAAAAATGTGCTAAAGTTGGATTAAGGGATACATCATGTCCATAATGAATAGAAAGAAGTAATAAAATAAATCCAATAATCGAAGCTTCTCCTACTCTTCCTGGGCGAATAAAACGCATATAAATTCCCATAAATATTGCTATAGGAATAGTCATTGCTATAGTAAATAATCCCCAAGGAGAATTAGCCAAAGATTTTACAACCACCATAGCCAAAATAGCAATGATAATAATCATAATTCCAAAAATAGCAAGCATAGCAACGCCGCCAGTAAATCCTCCCATTTCATCCTTGATCATTTCTCCAAGGCTGCGTCCTTTTCTACGCATAGAAATAAAAAGAACTAAGAAATCATGCACAGCTCCAGCTAAAACCCCACCAACTAAAATCCAAATCATAGAAGGCAAATAACCCATTTGAGCCGCTAAAACAGGCCCTACTAAAGGTCCGGCTCCAGCAATGGCAGCAAATTGATGACTAAATAAAACAATTTTATTTGTTGGAACAAAATTTTGTCCATCGTTTTCTATTTTAGCTGGAGTAGCTCGATTTTTATCAAGCCCAACAACCTTAAAAGCAATAAAACGTCCATAAAGTCTATATCCTATCATATAAATACAGACGGCTGAAACAACCAAATAGATAGCTGAAACTTTTTCGCCATTTTGCAAAGCCAAATAGCAAAAACAAGCTCCACCCAATAAGGCAACGAAAAACCATAAAATTTTTTTCAACACTCTAACTCCTTTTTAAAATGAAAAATAAATTATAATAAATAAGATATTAATTTCTTTTAAATTATCAAGGAGATGAAAAATATTTTTATAAAAATTTAGAGAGTAGTTTTGTAGAAAAACCTATAGATTTAAATCTATAGGAAAATTTTTAAAGAAATAAAGAATTCACACTCTCATTATGATAAACTCGACGTATCACTTCAGCAAAAATTGGAGCTACACTTAAAACTTTAATATTTGGAAGTTCTTTTCTTAAAGGAATAGTATCAGTTACCACAAGTTCATCTAAAACACCATTTTCGATTCTATCATAAGCAGGGCCACTTAAAACCGCGTGAGTGCAGCAAGCCATTACTGATTTTGCCCCTTTATCTTTTAAAACTTCTGCTGCCTTTACAATAGTTCCAGCAGTATCTATAATATCATCTACTAAAACAACTTCTTTGTCTTTTACATCACCGATGATATTCATCACTTCGCTTTCATTGGCTCTTTCTCTTCTTTTATCCACTATAACAATATCAAGGCCTAAGTGTTTAGCCACGCTTCTTGCTCTAGCAATACCACCAATATCAGGACTTGCAATGATAGCATTTTTAAAATTTTTGCTTTTAATATAATCATTAAAGACTATACTTCCATAAAGATTATCCACTGGAATGTCAAAAAAACCTTGAATTTGCCCCGCATGCAAGTCTATAGTTGCCACACGGTTAATTCCTGCAGTTTGAATTAAATTTGCAACCAATTTAGCAGTAATAGGAACTCTAGGATTAGCTTTTCTATCCTGTCTTGCATAACCAAAATATGGAACAATAGCTGTAATAGAATTTGCACTTGAGCGTTTTAGCGCATCAGTTAAAATCAAAAGTTCCATAAGATTATCATTTGTTGGAACGCAAGTGCTTTGTATTATAAAAACATCTTTTCCTCGAACGCTTTCATCAATTTGCACACTAATTTCACCATCGCTAAAACGCTTAATACCTGCATCGCTTAAAGGCAAGGAAAGATATTTTGAAATTTGCCTTGCAAATTCTACATTCGCTGAACCTGAAAAAATTTTATAACCTCTCATAAAATAACCTTAATATTTTTAATAATAATCAAGAAATTGATTTTAATAAAACAAACGTTAAAAAATCCTAATATAAACTAGAAAAACTATATTTTTATTTTTAAAATTCTAAAAATTAATTTTAGATTTTTTCATAATAAGTTCCATGCGATGAAAAAACTTTCTTAAAAAAAACATTTTCTGGAACTAAATCTGCATTTCCAATATACAATCTCCCTTTATCTGACAAAATTCTATGAAAACGCTCCATAAGCTTAATTTTTGAATCATAATCAAAATAAATTATCATATTTCTTGAAACTATAATATCAAATTTATTCAATCTTAAAAATTTATCCTCAAAAACATTACAAAGCTCAAAATTACATCTGCATAATTCATGTTTATTGATGGTAAAAATTTCTTGATTATCGTTAGTGAAAAACCGTCTCTTTTCACTCTCGCTTAAACGATGCAATGTTCTTCCTTGATATTGACCCATTTTTGCTTTTTCAATAACATTTGAATTGATATCAATTCCTGTAATGGATAAATCTTTTATAAAATTTTGAGCTGCTAATATCGCCATAGAATAAACTTCTTCTCCGCTAGAGCAAGGCGCACTTAAAATATTAACATGCTTTTCAAGGCTTTTTACATAAAAAATAATCTCTCTAAGTTGTGCTAACTCTCTTAAAAAATAAGTTTCACCTATGGTAACAAAATCTAAGGTATCTTGCTTGAGTTGCCTATTGATTTTAAGCTTGCTTAAAAATTCAGCAAAACTTTTTGCCTGAGTTCCTGAAACAAATTTAGATAGTTTTAAAGCTAAGATATTTCTTTTTTCATTCAAATCTATACCGCTAATTTCATTGATGATTTGAATAAACTCGTTTAATTCTAATTCCGTAGGATTAATTTTTTCTTCCATAATCAAAAACCACCCCTATTCTATAAAATTTATAATTTCTTGTTTAATTTCTTTTAAGCTCATAGGTCTTAAATTTGGATTCATATCTTTTGCTTTTTTAGGCATACCATAAACAACGCTATCTGTTTGATTTTCACACAAACATTTTACCCCAACCTTATATAACTCAAATAAACCCTTAGCTCCATCATCACCCATTCCGGTTAAAATAATCGCAAGAATTTTATTTGTCTTAACCAAAGGAATTGCAGAGTGAAATAATAAATCAACACTTGGTTTAAAACTTGTAGTAACATCTTTCCAATTTGCTATAAGATTTAAATTTCCCGATAGGGTAGTATTTTTTTGACAAATATAAATTTTATTTGCCAAAACTTCCTTATCATTTAAAGGAGCCACCTTGCTTAAAGCTTCTTTATCAAATTGATTCACAAACGATGGGATAAAACTAGCGCTCATGTGCTGTGCTATGACCACAGCCGTATTTTTTATATCTACATCATTTAAAAGAAACTTTAATTGATTAGGACCACCTGTAGAAGATCCTATAAGTATAAGCTTCATCTATTTCCTTAAAAATTTTAATATGTTATAAATTGATTAAAAAATTTATTTTATAATTTTAGCATATTCAAAGAAAATAAAAACTTAGTCTAAGAATTTATTTTAAAAAGCTATTTTTATATTTTATTATGCTAATATTATTAGCTATAAATATTACTAAAGTTTCGGGTTTGTGTTATGCTTAAAGAAAAAATTTATATCGCTAGTGATCATGCCGGTTTTGATCTTAAACAAAAAATCTGCACCTATCTTAAAGAAAAAAATATAAGCTTTGAAGATCTAGGAACAAATAATGCTCAAAGTTGTGATTATCCAGACTTTGCACATTTATTAGCTTCTAAAATAGACTCAAACTGCTTTGGAATCTTAATTTGTGGAACAGGTATTGGTATTTCCATAGCCGCTAATAGACATAAAAATATTCGTTGTGCTTTGTGTCACGAAGGTTTAAGTGCAAAATTATCTAGACAACATAATGATGCAAATGTATTGGCTTTAGGTGGGAGATTAATCGGATTAGAAATGGCTATTAATATAGTAGAAAATTTTATTCAAACTCCATTTGATGGAGACAGACATTTAAGAAGAATTCAAAAAATCGAGGTAAATTAACAATGTTTGCAAATTGGTTTGTTTTAACTATTCTCATATGTGCAACACTTTATCTTGTTGTAATGCTACTTTATTATAAAACCTTATTAAGCAAAGAAAAAAATTCTAAAGATTTTATAAAAACTAATCTCGATGATACAGAGATTATCATTAGAAAACTTCAGGTTCAACTTCAACGTAGCTTGGGAAATATAGATATTTTAACAGAAGAATTAAACAAAATCAAAACTGACTTAAGCTCTTTAAGGACGAGAAACTCTCAATATCGTTTAGAAAATGATAAATTAAGACAAAGAATCAAAGAACTAGAAGCAAAAATTGAGGCGTTATTATGAAAAAACTTACAGAAGAAGAAAAAAAATTTTTATCCGAAAGCATACGAGTTGTTCCAAATTTTCCAAAAGAGGGAATTATTTTTAGAGATATCACTACTTTATTAAACAATAAAAAAGTTTTATCTTTTTTACTCGATCATTTAAGCGAACGTTATAAAAGTATGGAATTAGATTTCATAGCTGGAACCGAAAGTCGTGGTTTTATCTTTGCAGCAATGCTTTGTGCAAAACTCAATCTACCTTTTGTGCCAATTAGAAAACCCAACAAACTCCCATCATCTGTTTTTACTTGCGAGTATGAATTAGAATATGGTACAGATAAAATACAAATTCATCAAGATGCTTTTAGGGATGTAAAAAATGCAAAAGTTTTACTTATGGATGATTTAATTGCTACTGGAGGTACAGCTATTGCCTCTTTGGAGCTAATAAAACAAGCGGGTGGCAAGTGTATAGAATCTTGCTTTTTAATCAACTTAAAAGACTTAGGCGGAATGAAAAAATTAGAAAAATATTGCACAGTCTATAGTGTATTAGATTTTTAAGGAAAAAAATGAAAAAATGGCTTAAAATATTTGCTTTTGCAATTTTAATCGCTATTGCGATTTATGTTATTTATAACTTTACTAAAAACGATTTTTCTTTAGAAGATTTTATTATAAAAATATGGGATAAACATGTTGAAACTTGGGGCTATCTAATACTTTTTTGCTGGAGTATTTTAGAAGGAGAAATTGGACTTATTTTAGCTGGAATTGCAGCACACGATGGAAAAATGAATGTGGCTTTGGCTATTTTTGTAGCAGGACTTGGAGGATTTGTTGGCGATCAAATTTATTTTTATATTGGAAGATATAATAAAAAATATATTCAAAAGAAACTTCGATCTCAAAGAAGAAAATTTGCCGTAGCACACCTTCTTTTGCAACGTTTTGGTTGGCCTATTATTTTCATACAACGCTATATGTATGGATTTAGAACAATTATTCCTATGAGTATTGGTATAACTAGATACAATAGTAAAAAATTTGCCCTTATAAATCTCTTAAGTGCGTGGGTTTGGGCTAGTATCACTATACTTTTAGCATGGTATTTTGGCAGCCTAATTCAAACCTTTCTTCACTGGTCAAAAGAATGGATTAAAGAATATTGGTATCTTGCTGTCATTATTGTCATTGCCTTTTTATCAGGAATGATTTTTATTTTCAAACGCATAGAAAAAGCGATATTAAGAGAAAGGAGAAAAAAATAATGCAATTTATTTTTGAAGATAAAAAACTCAACTCTATTAAAGCAGATTTTGAAGTTATTTTTATTCAAGATAAAAATTTAAAACCATATAACGAAGAAAAAAATTTTTTCAAATTAAATAATTTCAAAGGCGAAGGTGCCCTATTGGATACAAGAAATTATAAGCTTTTTATAGAATTAAAAGGTTTATCTTATGAAGATATCAGACTGTGCTTTTTTAATATTTATAAAAATTTAGAAAAATTAAATATTAAAAGTATTAAATTACCTAGTGTTATTGGAGACTGCACCGTAAGAAGTTTTTGCTCTTTAGTGGAAGGCGTGTTGTTTGGAGCTTATAATTTTAATAAATATAAAAAGGAAAAACAAACAAGTACGCTTGAAAAAATTATTATCTCAAGCCAAGAATTAAATGGAAAAAAATTTGATTTAAATGAAGCTAAGATAGGTTTAGAACGGGGGCAAATTTTAGCTCACGCTACTAATTTCGCAAAAGATATAGTCAATGAAATTCCTGAAATTTATACACCTTTAAAAATGGCTGAAGATGCACAAAAATTAGCCAAAGATCATAAAAATATCTCTTGTAAAATTTACGATGAAAAATTTCTTATAAAAGAAAAGATGAATGCTTTTTTAGCTGTAAATAAAGCTTCAAGTCTTCCTCCTCGCTTAATTCACTTAAGCTATAAAGCTAAAAATTCTAAAAAAAGAGTTGTCTTTGTAGGAAAAGGTCTTACTTATGATAGCGGTGGTTTAAGCTTAAAGCCTTCTGATTACATGGTAACAATGAAAGCTGATAAAAGCGGTGCTGCTGCTGCAATGGGAATTATTAAAGCTGTATCAGAACTCAATTTGGATTTGGAAATTCATTGTATTCTAGGTGCGACAGAAAACATGATAGGCGGAAACGCTTATAAACCAGATGATGTGTTAATTTCTCGAGAAGGAGTCAGCATAGAAGTAAGAAACACTGATGCAGAAGGTCGTTTGGTGTTAGCTGATTGTCTTTCATATGCACAAGATCTAAAACCCGATCTTTTAATTGACATGGCTACCCTAACAGGTGCATGTGTGGTGGGTCTTGGAGAATTTACTAGCGGTATCATGGGTAATAATGAAAATTTACAAAATGAATTTTATCAAAGCTCTAAAAAAAGCGGAGAATACGCAACAATTTTACATTTTAATCTCTATCTTAAAGATCTGATTAAATCCAACATCGCTGATGTTTGCAATGTTGCATCAAGCCGTTATGGCGGTGCGATAACAGCAGGACTTTTCTTGGATAAATTTATACGACAAGAATACAAAGATAAATGGCTCCATCTTGATATAGCAGGACCTGCTTATGTGGAAAAAAATTGGGGATATTCAAATTTTGGTGCTAGCGGTGCTGGTGTTAGAATGTGTGTTAATTTTTTAATTCATCTTTTAAGGAAAAATAAATGAGTCTTTCAGTTGGGATAGTAGGACTTCCAAATGTTGGAAAATCAACAACTTTCAATGCTTTAACCAAAGCACAAAATGCCCAAAGTGCTAATTATCCTTTTTGTACAATAGAACCTAATAAAGCAATGGTAGAAGTTCCAGATGCTAGGCTTAATGAACTTGCAAAAATTGTAAATCCTGAAAGAATTATGCATTCTTTAATTGAATTTGTAGATATAGCAGGACTTGTAAAAGGAGCTAGTAAAGGAGAAGGCTTAGGAAATAAATTTCTTTCTAATATACGCGAAACCGAAATGATTTTGCATATAGTGCGTTGTTTTGATGAAGAAAATATAACCCATGTTGAAGGCAAAGTAGATCCTATAAGGGACATAGAAATTATCAATACCGAGCTTATTTTAGCAGATATTGAACAACTCAATAAAAAAATAGAAAAACTTACCAAAGAAGCTAAATCAAATCAAAAAGGCGCTAAAGAAAATTTAGAATTTGCCACTTTATTACTAGAACATCTTGATAAAGGCTTACCAGCTAGTTCCTATCCAGATAGAGAAAATGAATCCTATAAAAATTTAATCAAAGAATTAAGATTGCTTTCTGCAAAAGAAGTCATTTATGGAGCCAATGTTGATGAAGAAGGAATTAGTGAAGATAATCAATATGTAAAGGCTTTAAAAGAATACGCAAAAAAAAATAATCATGAAGTTATAAAGCTTTGTGCAAAAATCGAAGAAGAATTAGTTAGCTTAAGCGATGAAGAAAGTCATGAATTCTTAAATTCTTTAGGTGTTAATGAAAGCGGACTTGATCAAATTATACGCACAGCTTTTTCTAAACTTGGACTCATTAGCTATTTTACAGCCGGAGTTGTAGAAGTACGTTCTTGGACTATAAAAAAAGGATGGAAGGCTCCAAAAGCGGCAAGTGTTATCCATAATGATTTCGAAAAAGGCTTTATAAAAGCTGAAGTAATTTCTTATCAAGATTATATAGAATACGGCGGAGAAACAAAAGCAAAAGAAGCTGGTAAATTAAGACTTGAAGGAAAAGATTATATTGTAAATGATGGAGATGTGATGCATTTTAGGTTTAATGTTTAGATTTTCATCTAAACATTAAATTTTTGGACCAAATTTGCTAAATTCCAAACCTTCTTTTACATCTTCATAACGTTTAAAATTTTCTATAAACATTTTTGCAAGTTCGTTTCTTTTTAAACAGTATTCTTCTTTATCTTTCCAAGTATTAATAGGATTTAAAAGCAAACTTTCAACTCCTGTGATTTTTTTAGGGATAGCCAAATTAAATACTTCAAAATTTTCAAATTCACAATCATTAATACTTCCATCTAAAATCGCATTAATACAAGATCGAGTAGCTTTAATACTCATTCTTTGCCCTACCCCATAACTTCCGCCAGTCCAACCAGTATTGACTAGAAAAACATTCACTCCATGTTGATCAATTTTTTCTCCTAATAATCTCGCATAGACAGTAGGATGAAGCGGCATAAAAGGCTCACCAAAACAAGCTGAAAATGTAGCCTGAGGTTCTGTAACTCCACGCTCTGTTCCAGCCACCTTTGCAGTATATCCGCTTAAGAAATAATACATTGCTTGTTCTTTGCTTAATTTACTAATAGGAGGTAAAACTCCAAAAGCATCCGCACTTAGAAAAATGATATTTTTAGGATGTCCTGCTTTTAAAGTTGGTTCATGATTTTTAATATGATTTATTGGGTAAGATACTCTTGTATTTTCAGTCTTAGTTGCATCACTATAATCAACACTCTTATCTTCCTTTAAAACCACATTTTCTAAAAGTGCATTTCTTTTAATAGCTGCATAGATTTCTGGTTCATTTTTAGGGTCAAGATTAATAGTTTTAGCATAACAACCTCCTTCAAAATTAAACACACCCTCATCATCCCATCCATGCTCATCATCTCCGATTAATTTTCTATCAGGATCGGTTGATAAAGTTGTTTTTCCAGTTCCACTTAATCCAAAAAATAAAGCTACATCTCCTTTTTCTCCAACATTAGCACTACAATGCATTGAAAGTTTATTTTCAAGAGGTAGCCAATAATTCATCATGGAAAAAATACCTTTTTTCATTTCTCCACCATACCAAGTTCCGCCAATAACAGCGATATTTTCCTCTATATTAAATAAAACAAAAACTTCAGAATTTAACCCATCTTTTTTAAACTCATCATTACTACATTTACAAGCATTATAAACAATAAATTCGGGATTAAAATTTTCTAATTCCTCTTGATTAGGCTCAATAAACATATTTTTTACAAAATGAGCTTGCCAAGC
This sequence comes from Campylobacter sp. 2457A, assembly GCF_020135895.1. NCBI lineage: Bacteria > Pseudomonadati > Campylobacterota > Epsilonproteobacteria > Campylobacterales > Campylobacteraceae > Campylobacter > Campylobacter sp. 2457A. Next base: position 30,787 of record NZ_JACHTO010000017.1, read on the forward strand.
CACTTCGGTTACAAATCTTACAGCTTTACGGCTTTTTAAAGAAGCTCCGCAAAAAACATCCTGTACATAAATATCTTTTCCATTGAGTTGATTTTTAGCCTTATTTAAAAGTTTGTCAAACAAATCTTTAGTTATTGCTTGATTTACCTTACCCCAAGCTATATATTTACTTGAAGGCTCTTGTTTGACAAAATATTTATCTTTTGGACTTCTGCCAGTAAAAATACCCGTATCAACACTAAAAGCACCACTTTGAGTACATTGCCCCTCTTGATTGATATTTTCATGTTCAAACAATTCTTCATAATTTAAATTATGATAAATTTTTCCCGTATTTTCCAAACCCAAATTTTCTATTTTGTTCATTTTTTATCCTTTAATTGTTTTTATAAGTCGCGATGATTTGACCTTCGCTAACACTATCACCTACTTTGATATTTACCTTTTCAATCACTCCGTCTTTTGGCGCACTAACTTCTATTTCCATTTTCATAGCTTCTAAAATAGCCACAACCTGACCACTCTTAACCTCAGAATTCTCATCAATATAAATCTTAAAAAGCGCACCTGAAATTGGAGCTTGAATTCCTTCAGAGGGATTAATGTTTTCAATATTATTTTGCACCTTTTCCATGCTTTTAATTTTAACTTTGTCATCAAACCCAGAGCTCACTTCAACAAAGTATTTATTTCCATTAACCTTGACTGTAAAATGATTTTCATCTACATTTTGTTTAAGCGTTGCTGAATCATTTTTGCGTATATTGATTTTAGCCTCTCCTTTTAAAAAGCTTATCCCTTTTTCTTTGCATGTTGCTACGATAAAAATATTTTCATCATTTACTTCAATATTTTCTTTTTCTAGTAAGTTTTTAATATAAAATATTCTTTTTGTTTCATCTTTGTCTGCTAAATCAATTGCTAATTCTTTTGTTGGCTCTAGTTTAAGTTGTTCTGCTGCAAGTTTTACAATTTCATCATCAGGTTTAACCGGTGTTTTTCCAAAATAACCAAGAACCATTTTACCGTATCCTTCGGCAATTTTTTTCCAAGGACCAAACATGACATTATTAAAAGCTTGTTGAAAATAAAATTGCGAGACCGGAGTAACCGATGTTCCAAATCCACCTTTTTCAACAACTTCACGCATTGCTTTAATCACCTCTGGAAAACGATCTAAGATATTATTATCTCTCATCATTTGTGTATTAGCAGTTAACGCCCCACCCGGCATAGGCGAAAAAGGAATTAAAGGATTAACTTTACCTGCCTCAGGAGGTAAAAAATAATCTTTAAGACAATCTTTTAAAATTTCTTCATATTTTAAAATTTTCTCCTCATCTAAACCACCCAAATCATAATCTTTTCCTTTAAGTGCATGTATCATAGTTAAGATATCAGGTTGCGAAGTGCCTCCGCTAACAGGAGCTACAGCTAAATCAATACCATCAGCACCTGCTTCTAAAGCTGCCAAATAGCAAGCCACACTCACTCCAGCTGTTTCATGAGTATGAAGTCTTACATGAGTATTTGAAGGTAAAATTCTTTTTGCCATCTTAATGGTTTCATAGATTTTATTAGGATTTGAAGTTCCGCTTGCGTCTTTAAAACAAATGCTGTGAAAAGGTATTTCTGAAAGTAAAATTTCTTTTAAAATCTTCTCATAAAAAAGCACATCATGAGCTCCATGACATTGCGGAGGTAAATCCATTAAAGTAATGCAAATTTCATGTTTTAATCCATATTTAACAATGCATTCTGCGCTAAATTTAAGATTGTTAACATCATTTAAAGCATCAAAATTTCGAATAGTTGTTGTTCCGTGTTTTGCAAAAAGCTTTGCATGCAATTCCACAAGTTCTCTACTTCCAGTATCTAAAGCAACAGTATTAACTCCTCTTGCTAAGGTTTGTAAATTAGCACTTTCGCCCACAACTGAACGAAATTTATCCATCATATCAAAGGCATTTTCATTAAGATAAAAATATAAACTTTGAAATCTAGCTCCTCCGCCAAATTCAAAATGATTAATTCCTGCCTCTTTTGCGGCCTCTAAGGCAGGTAAAAAATCCTTTGTTGAAATTCTGGCCCCATAAACCGATTGAAAGCCATCTCTAAAACTCGTATCCATCACATCTATAAATTTTTTGGCCATGCTCTTTCCTTAGCATTAATATCAAAGTATTATACAAAGAAAATAATAACATTTCATGCATAATAAACAATAATCAAATAAAAAATTATTTAATATAAAAATCAAGCAAAAGAAACTGGAGAAAAAATTTTTAATTGGGCAAAATTTGCCCAATTTTGGATTAAAATTTTATATAAAATCCTATAAGTTTTGTTATTAAAACTACAAAAACTGCTAAAGGAGATATAAATCTTACAAAAATATACCAAATTTTAAAAAATATACCCCTCATATAAGGTTTAAATAAAATTTCTAAAGTTTCTCTTTTGATCACAAAGCCAACGAAAATTGCAATTAAAATTCCACCCAATGGCATAATAATCTTACTAGAAAAGCTATCTAATAACTCAAAAAAGCTCATTCCTAAAATTTTAAACTGTGTAGTATCCAAAGAAGATAAAATACATAAAATTCCTAAAATATATACAAAAATACCTATTAAAACCAAAGCTTTTTTGCGACTCATTTTAAAGGTATTGATCAGATAAAAAGCTGAAGGTTCTATCATAGAAACTGCTGAAGTAATACCTGCAAACACCAAAGAAATAAAAAAGGCTGCTCCAAAAATATGACCAACTAAACCAAGTTTTTCAAACAAGGTAGCTAAAGAAACGAAAACAAAACCTGGACCTTGTTGATTTGGATTATATCCAAATTCAAAAATAAAGGTAAAAACAACAAGACCCATTAAAAGACCTGCTAAAAGATTGATAAAAATAATATTTAAAGTGCTTGTAATAAAATTAGTCCGATCTGGCAAACTTGCAGAATAAGTGATGATAGTTCCAACTCCCAAAGATAAGCTAAAAAAGGCAAGTCCTAAAGCTTCAAGAGTATTTGAAATATTGATTTTATGAAAATCAGGAATAAAAAGGAATTTTAAAGCCAATACAAACCCATCTTTACTCATCGCATAAATAAGCATTAAAATTAATAAAATAAACAAAGAAGGCATCATCCATACATTTAATCTTTCAATGCCGTTTTTAATCCCTTTGGAAACAATATAAAAAATAACAAAAAATACTAAAGTAAAACAAACAAATTGACTTAAAAAATCATGCGCTGTAAGATTTTCGAATTCAATTTTGCTTAGCTCTAAACTATTTGGTAATTGTCCAATCACACTTAAATATGCATATTTTACCACCCATCCGATCACTAAAGCATAAAAAGAGACAATTAAAATCGATCCTATCATAGTAAAACCTACAAAAGACCAAGCTTTTTTATATTTAGGTGCTAATTTCTTATAAGCATTAACAGGATCTTTTTCGCTGATTTTACCAATACTCAATTCAGCTAAAAAAATAACAAAACCAACCCCTAAAGTTAAAATAATATAAAGCAAAATAAATGCAGATCCTCCGCTTTGTCCTACAAGAGTTGGAAATTTCCATGCATTTCCCAAACCTACAGCCGAACCTGCAACGGCTAAAATAAAACCTATTTTTGAAAATTTAGAACTCAAAATACAACCTTAAAATATATTTTAAAACGCTTATTAAAGCAAAAAAAGTTTTAATCTTTTATGAAAGAATATAAAAATTAATAATTATTTCAATAAAAATAAAGATAAAACATGATAGCATTTCGGAATTAATTTTAAATCTTTAACATAGGTATCAAGTAGGGATACGCAAGCCGAAAGTATTTAATCTTAAAGATTTGAAATAAATTTTTATTTAGGATAAAGGTATTTTATTATGAAAAAAATATTTTTTCTACTTTTAGCTTTTGCAACGGTAGCTTTTGCAGCTGAAACAAATAATTTGGTAGAACAAGAAGCTATGAATACATGGATTAAAGCTTTTTCTGTTTTAGCTGCCGGTTTAGGATTGGGTGTTGCGGCTCTTGGTGGTGCTATTGGTATGGGAAGTACAGCTGCGGCAACTATAGCAGGAACAGCTAGAAACCCTGGACTTGCAGGAAAACTAATGACTACAATGTTTATTGCTTTAGCTATGATTGAAGCACAAGTAATTTATGCACTTGTTATCGCTCTTATAGCACTTTATGCAAACCCTTTTATAAAATTTACTCCCGCTGCATCTTAAAAGATTAAGCCCTATTTTGGGCTTCTGTGCGGTTATGGTGGAACTGGTAGACACGCCATCTTGAGGGGGTGGTGCGCTCAGCGTGTGCGAGTTCAAATCTCGCTAACCGCACCATTTATTTTATTTTTCACTTCTTTTGATTTTTTACCTTGCTATATATAAAGCTTTGGATGTGGTATATACTTTTGAATATTTTTACCAATTTAACTATTTTGAAGAATAAAAAAATGATACAAGTATATATTATGTTATGCTTTTTAAGTATGAAATTGTATAATCTTGTGATAATTTAAAACAAAAAAATATAAATTAAAACATTACAATCAATATTTTAATACATAAAGACTATTTTGTAATGAAATCAATATTTATTTTTCAATAAACACCCACATTTTACAGAAAATCAATTTTAAAAATTAGAAAATTTAACATTAACTAAGATAGATCTTAATTTTATTTATTGAGACTTTTTATATAAATTTCTATTAAAGACTTTTTATAATTTGAAAATTGATTTTTATTCTTCTGAATAACCATGTATTTTACAAAAATTTATGCCATAAAAATGGTAATTTCTTTGTATTTAAGTTTTAAAAAATCATTAGAATTTACTTATTTTTTGCTAAGAATCCTCATTATCTCATTTAAAAATCTATATATTATTTATATTCAAGATTATATTTTAAAAGTTTGATTATTTTTGTTGTTTTGCAAATAATTCTAAAGTAAATTCAAGTGAGTTTTTAATATTTTACACTCATTTTAGAATTAAATGAGTGTAAAATATAAATCTATCCTAATCTAAAAAATTACATAAAGCTAAGATTAGGATATTCTATAATCAAGCTTTGCCTTCTCTCCAGTCATCACTTCCACTAGTTCCAGCAGCAGTATGTTCCCAAACTACTTTTCTATAACTCATTGAAACTTTTAAGAGTTCTGTTTTATCATGATTGCTCGCATCTTGTGCATTTGGCATTATCAATTCAATATTTGTAATAATTGCATCTTCTAATTTTGTAGTAAAGAAGTGCTCAGATCCGCCACTTGTTGCGGTTCTAAACCAATGAACTTCCACTGTTGGAAGTCTTTCTCCTTTGGTAAGCGCATTATACAACAAAGGCACAGACTTATTTAAAGAACAAGTAAAAGAAAAAGGTTTATGAACTCTTTGTCCTGAAGGTTGCCCGCTTTGTTGATCAACAGGTACGGTTACAATATGAGATACTTCTTGAGCCATAATTTCATCTTCATGACCTGATTTATATCTATTACCAATACTAGCCTCAGTAGATGCACCACTTGAAATTAAACCTTGAGTAGAACCTTCAATTTTTATAAACGCTGGTTCAGCCATAAAAACTCCTTTAATTTTTTTTAACACTTAAAATTGTATCATTTTAATGTTAATCTATTTAAATTTTTTGTAAAATATTTTATAGCATTGATATTAATTATCTATTTTTTATTTTTTTAAGGAAGAAATGATGTTTAAAAAAATATGTAATTTTTTAAAGTCAAAATTGTTTATAACTGTATTTCTGCTTTGTTGTATTTTTCTATTTAGCATTTTATTTTGGTTTTGGGGGTCTTTGGTAGCTTTTAATGATATATACATTTTTAGTAGTCCATTTTTAAGATTTGGCATCATCTCTATAATTTGGTTTATCATCTTTCTTTTTTTTCTATTAAAACCCATAATGGACTTTTTCTCCTCTTTAAAAAGTGAAAAAAGATTAAAAATTAAAAATCTAAAAAAAGAAGCGGATGAATTTATTTACAAAGCTAAAAGAAATTTTTTTTATCACTTAAAGACGCCAAAGAAACTTGGAAAAATGATCTAAAAACAAAAAATTTACCCTTAATTATCATTATAGGAAATGAAGGGGCTGGAAAAAGCACTTTTATTAATTATTCTGATATTGAATATCCACTTAGTGATAGTTTGGAATCTTATAAAAAATTTCACAAATCTACTAGAAATTTTGCACTCTATATATCAAAAAAAGGTGCTTTGCTAGATACAGAAGGGAACTATTTTTCTCAAGAAGAATTTTTTAAGCCTACAAGCAGCGATGAAATTCCTGAAGATGACATAGATAAAAATAGAGATTTTTTAATTAAAAAAAATATATGGAAAAAATTTCTTGTTTTTCTTAATAAAAACTTTTTTCATAGCAAACTAAACGGTATTATTTTAGTCATTGACACTGTTCTTTTTTTAAATAATTCTAAAGAATATTCCAAAAATCTCATTAGATATTTAACAAGAAGAGTCAATGAGTGTGAAAAAACTTTAAATTTAAAATTACCTATTTATATAGTCTTTTCAAAACTCGATTTAATTGAAGGTATGAAAGAATATTTTGATATTTTTGATAAAAAAATTTCAAATAAAATTTTAGGATTATCTTTTGGGCAAATTTTAAATGAAGAATATTTAAATAATGAATTTAAGGAATTAAGTGATTCATTATTGTGTTCTTTAATGAGTAAAAATTCCTACATTCATAATATAGAAAATAAAAATAAAAGTTACTTATTTTTAAAACAACTTGATAATCTATTTGCATTAGTAAAGACATTTATTTTAAATATGCAAGAAGAAAATAAACTTAAAAATAATTCTTATCTTAGAGGGGTTTATTTTGTCAGCGCTTATCAAGAAAATATTCCTAGAAATTTCTTACTTGATGCAATATGCGATAAATACAATTGTAAAAAAGTATTATCAAGATCTAGTATTATATACAATAAACAAAGCTATTTTGTTAAATCTTTACTTGAAGATTTGATTTTCACAGATTATTCTTTAAGTTCTATAAAATCTTATTCTAAAAAATTATCTTTTTTAGTTATAATTTTAATTGTAAGTTTTGGAACTTTCACCATATCTTCCTATTTTATAAACAAAAATAATGATGAATTTAGAAAAAGTCAAAATACCTTAAAATCTTTAGAATCACTTTTTAAAAATCAAGATTACCAAAATTTAGATATTAAACAAAAAGCTGATTTTTTAATTGAATTAAGAAATATTTTAAACACTTATCCTGAACTTTGGAAAGATGGCAGTATATTGCAATATTTAAACCTCAATCTTTCATATAAAGGATTCACTGCAGCTAGACAACTTTATTATAAACTTAATGAGGATGTACTAAAAAATACTTTATTAAAAGAAATGGAATATATTTTACTCACCGATACAAATAAGGAAAATTTAATCAAAACTTTATATATGTACAAATCTTTATTTGAGCAAAAATATTTTAATAAAGAAATGTTAAAAATTTGGATTAATAAAAATTGGAATACTTTAAGTAAATATTCTATCTCTAAAGATGATTTTCTAGATGGAGTAGATGAGCTTAAACAATTTGACCTTAAATCTTTTAAAGAAGATGAAAACAGCATAGATACAGCAAAGAGAAAACTTGAAACCATAAGTAGAATTCAAAGAATTTATATTCTTCTTAATTTTTTAAATAGTGATAAACCTAAAGAAAAATATCTCATAAAAGAAGATTTGGGTTTTACTGCAAATAGTATATTTTCAAGTGACTCCCAAATCACTTCTATAGATAAAGTATATACAAAATCAGGTATGATGGATTTTTTAAAGAACTTAAATCGACAAGTTGACACTGCCATTAACATAGAATCTTGGATGCTAGATAATAGTTTCAAAGAAAATAAAAATACTTTAACCATAGGCATTTTAAAATTATATTTAAACGAATATAAAAACGCTTGGCAAAATTTGCTTGCTTCATTAAAACCTGTAAAATACAATACCAAAGAATCAATGCTTAATGAGCTTGACATTTTATCAAAAAAAGAAAATCCTTTATATTCTTTACTAAAAATCGTTAGTTCTAATACAAATCTAAATGATGCAGCTTTATTAACACAAGCTTATAATTTAGGCTTAAATGCCGGGGAAATTAAATCCAATTTTATCAGTATAAGTAATTCTTTTATGCAATATCATAAGCTTGTAGATAATAATTCACTTTTAAGTGTTGGCAATATAGAAGTTGGCAAAAGCTCTGATAATGAAAAAATACTAGATATTATTAATGCAAATGTAGCAAATGTAGCAAATAAAATTACAGATTTTAACTCTAATAATAATCAAAGTGCTGAAGAAAAAATTTCATATGCCCTTGGAAATAATAAAGATTCTAATGATCCTTTTATTATACTTCAAATGAATACAAAAAAATTACCTAATGAGTTAGAAAGCTATTATAGCCAACTTTGCGATAATTCTTGGAAATTAATTGAAAACTACGGCATTTCATTATTTAATAGTGCTTGGATCAATGAGGTTTATAACCCATTTATAAATAATATTGCACCATTTTATCCCTTTAATGAAGAAAGTACAACTGATCTTAGCATGGATAATTTTAAAACATTTTTTGGTAAAAATGGAACATTAAATAGTTTCTACAAAAAATATCTAAACAATGTTTTAGTGAAAAGAAAAAATAATTACTTTATTAATTCTCAATTTGCTTCAAAAATAAATTTTTCTAAAGAATTTTTAGATTTTATTACCAATGCTGGTAATCTCTCAAGCCTTATATTGAATGCCAATGACAATATAAAAGTTAATTTTACCATTCAAAGTCTTGATCTAAGTGCGGATTTTTCTTTTATAAAACTTGGCTATAATGATAAAAATATCCGATATGATCACACTCTTAATCAATCTTTGCAAATTATAGCCGAAGAATTTAATAACGGAACAAGCTTAGATTTTACAGCTTATAGCTATTCTAATCCTAATTTAAATTATACAAAATCATATAAAGGGGAGTGGGCTTGGTATAAATTTATAAAAGACAACAAAAATAATTCCACCTATAGTATCACATTCAACAATAATAAAAACTTATATTTTGACTTTGCAATGACTAATGGTGCTAATGATGTAAATAACATAGTTTATATTTTAAATAATCTTAAAATAGTAGAAAATATTACAGGAGTAAATAAAAAATGATAGATAAAGAAGAATTAGGAATTACTATTGAAAATTACAACGAATGCATCAATGGTACTAAAACATTTATATTTCAATCAAAAGGTGGAACCATAGGAAGCGGTGATGATTGTGCTTTTCGCGTTCAAGACAAACTAGAACAAGTCAAAAATACACATGCGATAATATCTTATGAAGAGGGGTCTTTTACAATTGCACCTTTTGAAGACGCTGATATTTATTACAATAGATCTTTTTCTAAAATACCGAATGGCTATGAAATAATAATTACCATAGGTGATATTTTTAGAATCGGTAATTTAGAATTTAAATTTGTAGATGCAAATAGCATTGAAGAAAATATTAAGGAAAATAAAAAATATTTAGAAAATATTGAAAAACGTAATCACTTTGATGAAATTGAAATTAAACCTAGAGGAAAAACAAGTATAAATTTTGATAAAAATGAAGAATTAAAAGAAATTTTAAAAAATAATGATTATAAATTTATCGAACAAGAAAAAACAGATAAAAGCTTTTTAAAAGAAATCACTCAAAAGAATCCAAATTTATTAGAGTATGAAAATATCTTGAAAAGCCTAATAAAAAATTTCAAAGATATTAAAACAAAACAACAAAATTCTAAATTGGAAAAAGATTATCCCTCTATCAATATTAAGGATTTTGAAAGTATTATTGATAATATACCTTTACTTAAATCTACAAGATTAATCAATATTTTAGCACTAAGCATGATTGCGAAAGAATTATATACTCCAATCTTTGAAGAAATGGAGGAAAATATGTTTATTAAATATCTTGAAGCTGCCATACAAAACAATATTAAAGAAGATAAGATTCTTTTTGAAAATCTTACCATAAAAGCATTAGAAAAATATATTAAAGATTTTGAGTAATTT